>CAZXQK010000152.1:0-3748 GCA_964642785.1 uncultured Faecalimonas sp. | reverse complement strand
AGTGCGAATACTTTCACAGACAGCAAAAACACCTAATATCAGAATCAGAAACGCACCCTTTTTCGGAGTACTTCTCCAAGACTGCAGGCGGATTCCGCATACCTTATATTCATAAAGATACTTGTCCACGAATGCACCGACATTTTGCACACGTTCGCTGACCATACACATATGCTCAAATTTGGCTTTGAGCAGTTTCATGAATCTGTGCTCACTCTTATGTATTTCAGCAGCTTCTTTCACCATTTTTCTGATGGTAAGTGTGGAAATGAATTTTGCAAAAAGACTGATTCCGAGCAAAATTCCCATTCCGTAAAAAATCATTTTCAACATAAAAAGAGTCCTCCTTCTTTTGCTACGTGCTATTATAACGCAAAAACAGAAATCGGACTCTCTAATTCGTATTACAATTTTCTACATAAAACCGACGGCAGATGTCAGATTTTGTCGGTTTTTATTTTTCTTTTCCTTAAATTTGCGGCAGCAAATTGCGGACAAGCCTTACAGAATGTTCAATCGCCTTCTTTTCAAAGGTCGGATAGTCCATTGTCGCACTGTTGTCGGCTTTATCCGAAATCGCTCGGATTATGACACACGAAATGTGGTTCAAATATGCTGCGTGTGCAATGGCAGCCCCTTCCATCTCCGTGCATTTCGCTTGAAAATGTTCTACCAGCTTTGCTTTCACTTCTGCTGAAGACACAAATTGATCACCGCTTACAATCCTTCCCGTAAACGTCTGTATATCCGGATTTGCTTCCTTGTTGGCTGTTACCGCTTTCTCCATCAGTTCCCGGTCTGCCGGAAAAGAAAACGTATCCATTCTCGGAACCTGCCCCAGCGGGTCTCCAAAAATAGTGGCATCCATATCATGTTCCACCAAATCTGTTGAGATCACCATATCTCCGATGTTAATTGCAGCATCTAAAGAACCTGCTATCCCTGTGTTGATAAGCACACCGACATTAAATTTATCCGCCAAAATCTGTGCACAGATACCTGCATTTACTTTTCCGATTCCACTTCGCACGATCACAACCTGTCGGCCGCAAAGCACACCCCTGCAAAACTGCATGGAAGCATACTCTACTGTTTCTTCTATCTCCATTTCCTGTTTCAATACTGCAACTTCTTCTTCCATTGCACCAATAATCCCTATCGTCATAAGTTTGTCCTCACTTTATTTTCGTTGCATTTATTGTAACATTAGTATAGATTTTCGACAACAATTTTGTTATACTGTTTGAGGAAAGATAATTGACAGAAGGAGGTGCACAATGAATTACTCTTACAAAACAAAAGGCGTTTGCTCTATGCAGATTCATTTCGATATTGAAGATAACAAAGTCCACAATGTAAAATTTGTCGGCGGTTGTTCCGGTAACACGCAAGGCGTTGCCGCTTTGATTGAAGGCATGGATGTAAACGAAGCGATTTCCCGCATGAAAGGAATCAAATGTGGTCCACGTCCGACTTCTTGTCCGGACCAATTAGCCTGTGCATTGGAGCAGGCCTGCGCACAATAGCAGATACCGATTGTCAGTTCGTAACCATCCTGACATAAAACAAAACTAAGGAGAAAAACAATGAAAAAAAAGAACGTCTTATTTTTAACTCAGGCAGCGATGATTGCTGCCCTTTATGTGGTACTTACACTGGTCTTTCAGGCAATCTCATTCAGTGAGATTCAGGTGAGAATCGCCGAAGCACTTACTATTCTTCCGGCATTTACACCGGCAGCTGTTCCCGGATTATTTATTGGTTGTATCATCGGAAATATCATTGGCGGAAGCATACTTCCGGATATCATATTCGGCAGTCTTGCAACCCTGCTTGGTGCATGCTTCACATATCTGCTTCGTAAGAAAAGCCGATACATTACCGTTTTGCCGCCCATTATTTCCAATACACTAATCGTTCCGTTTATCCTGCGTTATGCTTATGGAATCAATCTTCCGATTCCTATCATGATGTTGACTGTAGGAATCGGGGAAATCATCTCCTGCGGTGTGTTTGGATCAATTCTTTATACCGCTTTACAAAAACATAAGCATCGTATCTTTAAGATATAAGTAAAACGAGAAGGCAACATTGCCTTCTCATTTTGCATATGCAATAAATGTTCTTCCGCTTCCACTCAGCATCTCATCGACTTTTTCAAACGTGCTCGTGAAAATGCTTCCACTTTCAGGTTCCACATAAGTTACTGTTTTCGCATCATAACCGATGAGCAGAATAGCTCTCGACGCATCTTTCATGGCTATGACCGGAACTCCCTTATCAATCAAATAGCACATGGATTTTGCCGAACAACCGCGAAAACGCATAACCTCTGTCTGAAGTTGTTTTTCCATTACACTTTCTATATCGGAAACATTTAATCCTGCAGACACTTCTGCATTTTTCCCTTCGTATTTCAACACCGTACGCACACAGGCTGCAAGAGATGTTTCGCCTGCATTCGGAGTGAAGCGGTTAATTTCAAAATTCCGATACCATGAAACCCTGTTTCCATCTTCCCACGCATAATGCTGTCCCGGCGAAATCACGACCCCTGAAAGTTCATCTGCAATAGCAATGGCATCTCCGCCATTTTCAAAAGCACCCTTCTGTCCGCCTAATCCATATACATAATAATATGCTGACTCAGTTTTGTTCTCAAGTTCCAGAACCATCGCCGACTCCAAAATCACCTGTTTCGTTCTTACGGTTTTGGCATTTTTATTTTTGATACCCTTTGTAAAAGCAAACCGATATTGTGTTTCCTTCAAATCTGTCCGGTATGATTCCAACTTGACTAATTCACTTGACGATGTTTCATTATTTGTTATATAGTCTTCAGTTGTTTCCTGATAATCATTTCCGTTTTTAACGCCCTGTTGAATCAAAATCTGATTATTGCTAATCGTCACCCCTAAAATATAAACTCCTGTTTTCTCATAAGTTTTTACAACCTTATTGTCTTCATTTCGGATTTCCATGCGACACATTCCGTGCAGTTCATCTCCCAATGCATTCATTCCGATATCCTCTGATTTAGAAATGCCATAAACAAAATCACTTCCGACAAATCCCAACGGCACAACCGTTTCATTTTCCTCTGTCGACACGACGCTCTTACTGTCTTCTAAAAAATTCCAAATTTCCGTCTCTCCGTCTTCGGCTCTCTGATAAGCAAGTAAATGTCCGTCTTCGGAAGTCACGTACTGCCCTTTTTCCAAGCCTTCTATCAAAATCGTCTGTTTTTTATCCTTGCAGGTAATTTTCAGAAGTTTCCCTTCAAGTAAAATATACAACACATCTTGTTCCTTGTTGTAAAAAGCAAGTTGATGCAACTCTTTATCGATAACCGATGCTGACTCCGTACTCGGAATAAATGCTTCTTCCTCCACAATATTTTTCGAAATATCATAATAATAAATCGCAATTCCGGATTCTCCTTCATGCATTCCTCGGTTCATATAACCATATACTGAAAATGTCATACTTCCATCATTTTCCATGGAAAGCACTTTGATAAAATGTTCATCCGTATCATGGCGTTCATCGGTCTTTTCCGAATCTGAGAAACTAAAAATCAAAGAAAACAAATCTTCGTCTTTCCGGTAATTCCAAAGTGCAGCCGCCTGCACAAATGCCACAATATTCCCTTCCTCATTGACTCTGTATTCCAAGGACATGTCTGCCATTCCAAGAATGATTCCTTTGCTGCTCAGCACCACATTCGCAGTATCAAAAATCTCCTCCA
>CAZXQK010000151.1:0-3756 GCA_964642785.1 uncultured Faecalimonas sp. | reverse complement strand
CCCGCCATGAAATGCCGAAGCACAGAGGGTATACTGTGGGATAACCGTATCCTGACCTTCCGGGGTCTTCGCCAGTATCTCGGTATAGAAACTGGTATGAATGTGTCCGTCAAAGACACCACGGATCACATCCCCGTTCTGTTTGATCAGTTGGAACATATCCGCCGTTTCCGCATCAATCTCCGGGAACACGTTGCTCCATCTGGTACCTGTATAGAAATCATAAGTCCCTGATATGGCATCCCGATCCGGCAGCACCGGACGTGCATTCACATCATTCGGATTTCCTGTTACCAAAGGTTCGTGCATGAAAAGCAACACCACATATCCGTTTCTTCTCGCTTCCTGCAGATCCATTTCCAGTCTGGCAACCTGATGTGCATAGAATTTATTCTCTGCATTATTCAACTGTACAACCATGACTTTCTCTTTCAACACCCTGGCATAATAATGAGGATCGTGTTTCCATATGCGTGCAATCCATGCCCAGCGCTCTTCCTCAGACAGAACTTCGTCCACTGTTCCCTGTACATTCTGTACAAAATCATGATTGCCCACAGATAAAATGGCATCCGGATACTTATCCCATATCTCCCGGTAAGTCAGTTCCACAGCCCCGTTGGACAGATAATCCAGAACATCTCCGGTAATCACGATCTGATCGGCATCACCGGCATAATCCAGAAGTACCCTGGATTTTGGAACAAACTCGCCGTTTAGTCCCCATAACCGATGCTCTGCCGTCGATTGTAAGGTCGGATTCTGTTCCTGTATATCCTGCTCATTCTGATAATTAAAATGCATATCTGACAGATGCATGATCTCCACCTGGTCTCCGCCTTTTCCGGATTCTATGGTTACCTCTCTCATACGGATACCATTTGGCAGTTCATACACCCATGTATTCGGTTCACTGCAGGAGCCGACGATGTCGACGGCTCCTGCCTGTAATTGTTCTCTCGTAGTCACGATAATTTCTCCATTATGTAAAATTATTTAATAATAATCTTTGTAAAATCTCCTGTAAATGCTGCTCCGGCGGTATATTGTGGAATCGTTGCTTCTTCACCATTTGCAGTTGCTTTTATTTCCGTATAAAAATTATTATGAATGTGTCCGTTAAAGATTCCTTTAATCACATCGGCATTACCTGTAATCAACTCATAAACCTGTTTTGTTGCGTTGTCTCTGTTTGGATATACATTGCTGTTGGTCTTATCATTATAAAAGTCGTAAGTTTCCTTTCCATCGCTAACCCATAAAGATTTCACCGCTGTGTCTTCTGAATTTCCTGTTACCAACGGTTCGTGCATAAACATCAAAATCTGATATCCTTTTTCCTTTGCTTCCTGAATATTCGACTGCAACAAATCATACTGTGATTCAAAGAATACATTGGCTGAATTATCAATCTGAATCAGCATAACCTTATCGCCCAGCAGTTTCTTACTATACGTGTGATTATGTTCCCACAATTTTGTCAGCCGGTTATATCTGGTTGTTGTATCCAGTGTTTCTTTTACTGTTTCAGAAACCTTTTGTGAAATTTCATGATTTCCCAAGGTAATCATGGTGTTCGGATATTTATCCCAGAACTCACGATGAAGAAGTTCTCCGGCACCGGCACTCAGATAATCCATAATATCTCCGGTAATCACTAACTGATCTGCAGTACGTGCGTATTCTAAAAGTTTGGTGCCGGTAGCCAAATTGCCCTTTCCCTGCACATTTGCTGCCCATGTGTTAGCTCTCACATCATACGTTGCCAACAAGGTATGATATGCTTCTGCAAAATCATATTGATTCATATAATTGTAGTGAAAATCAGACATATGCATCACTTCTAATTCATTGCCTTCTCCAAGACCAAAGTCAAAAGTGACCTCTCTCATACGCATCCCATTGCTCAAATAGAATAGTTGTTCATTAGCACCTTCCACACCTTCCTGATACGTCGGTGTATTAACTGTACTAATTGATTCAGTTGTGATATTGTTACGTGCTCTCTCATACTTAGCGTAAACAGTGTCCACTATTGATTGCAATGTTTGTTTCGCACTGACATTCAGATTCGCATCCTCCAACGCTTTATCTGATACAATATATGGATTTGTAGACGCATAATCCGTATACAAGATTCTATCCACACCGTTATTATCCACATACTTAATATAACCCTTGACTGTATATTGTCGGTCATAATTTTCTTTTTCCTCATTAATGTTGGTAATGCAAAGTGTATATTTTAAACTGTCACTTGTTTCATCATACAAATTTTCTGCCTTAACAACCTGTGTCTTGTATGTTTTTCCGTTGTATGTATACGTTCCATCATAGGTTAAATCTGCCCATGTTCCACTGTAGGTATTGTTATACCAAGTACCGGAATCTTTCGTATTTAACAAAGTTATCGTCCATGGTGACTCATTCTTATCTAAAATCTCACTTGGAAGGACGATGGTTCCATATTCTCCTGCATCCGGTAATGTATCTTTTAGTTTTTTGCTTAATTCAACTATATACCGAAGTCCTAATGTTCCATCTGTACGCATTTCTTCCGAAGTAATGGAAAAATCTTTTGTGTCACCCTGATTGTAATCCATATATTGTGCTGTCAATACTGTATTCTTAGCAAACTTCTGATTCGTGCCAACCTGTTCCTTTGTCAGCCACTCATCATTCTGGTTCTTCCAGCCGATAAAGACCTTGTCTTCCTGATACAAATGGTAGTCCGTAACATCGGAAAGATTAAACTCACAATCCTTTGTAAATGATATCGTCTTCTGCTGTGCATTCCATTCATAGTCAGGCAATGATGAATAATCCGGTAGAAATTCGTATGTGTCCCTATCATATGTGACAATCACATTTCCACTTTTTTCTGCTGCCGTGTTTGATTTCTCTACTGTATCAATGTATGTATAACCACCGCCATCTGCCAGATATTTTGTCATCTGCCAACCAATCCAGGTTCCTCCCTCACTGACTGTCGCATGCTCCGTAAAATCTGAATTTCTTGCAATATTTTCTATACTTTTGTTCTCGCAAACCTTAATATTCCAGACATAATATTTTGCCTCCACTTCGCTTGTAACTTCAAGGAAAAATCCCAGCCAGTCACCTGTTGATACTATTTCCGGTGTCTTATATTGTACAACCATTTCCTGAACAGAATTACGATTGCCATATCCGGTATTTCTACCTTCATATTCTCCATCTCCAACTTTTTGTGCCGTCGGTTCAGATTCCGGACCACCTGTTACTACTGAGCCCTGAAATCTAACCTGCATATTAGGTTGAGTCTCCGTTGTTTGAACATAATAATTAAATGCAAGAGTGTATACTGTATTAGCCTTACAAGTCAACGGATGCAATACTCTTCCTCCTTTTGGTACCAACACAGCCATATAGGAAGGGTTTGTTGCCGCTTCCACTTTACGGAGTGAATATCCGCCAAAGGCAGTGAGCACCAATGCTAACGTCAACATAATCGAAAGGATTTTCTTATTTATTTTCTTCATAACACTCTTCCCCCTGCTATCCAAATGTATCGTCTTCTGTCTCAAACGGATTCTTCGGATCACTTGTTCGGACAACATCATCCTGCTCAAATGTCAAAAGATTTATTTCTGGTTTTGCATATTTTTCTTTACACATAAATAAGTTCCCCCTTTTCACTTAAAGTTCCCAATTATCTGCGTATTCGTTATCTAATCCCAATGTCGTTGCCGGATTTTTGTAATTCCAATAACCTTC
>CAZXQK010000150.1:0-3824 GCA_964642785.1 uncultured Faecalimonas sp. | reverse complement strand
ACAAGAAAGAATGTAATGAACAAGGTAAGAAATACTTCTCAGTTGCTTCAGGTGGTGGTACAGGACGTACACTTCACCCGGATAACATGGCAGCAGGTCCTGCTTCTTATGGTATGACAGATACAATGGGACGTATGCACAGTGATGCACAATTTGCCGGTTCTTCATCAGTTCCTGCTCACGTAGAAATGATGGGGCTTATCGGTGCAGGTAATAATCCAATGGTTGGTATGACAGTTGCAGTTGCAGTTTCCGTACAGGAAGCAGCAGATGCCGGAAGATTCTAAAAAAGAGAAAAAGACATATAAACAAAAAAATAACGGGTGCTGTTTAGCCCCGTTATTTTTTGACTTTGGTTCTTCCTACTAAATAATCAATACTTACATCATAGAAATCTGCAAGTTTAATCAGAACTTCTACAGGAACATTGATTTTACCAAGTTCATACTTAGAATAGGTCGTTTGTTTTACGTTCAGATATGCAGCCAGTTCAATTTGCAATTTGTCATTATCTTCACGTAAATTCCTAATATTATCAAACCTCATTTTGCCACCTCAAATCATCCTTTTTCTTTGATTATAAGAAAGTCTATAAGCGACTACTTTAATATAGTCATAAACCGAATAAAAAAATTATGAATATCTATTGAAAAACATTTTGTTTAAGTTGTTTTCAGGCAGGGAATACTATGAAAAAATGAAGTGAGGCGATGGTATGTGCACAGCAATCTCTTATAAAACAAAAGACCATTATTTTGGAAGAAATTTAGACCTGGAGTATTCATATGAAGAAACGGTTGTGGTAACGCCGAGACATTACCCGTTTGTATTTCGCAGGGAGCGGGCATTTCCAAAGCATTATGCCATGATAGGAATGGCTTATGTAGTAGAGGATTATCCGCTGTACTATGATGCGGTAAATGAAAAGGGACTTGGTATGGCGACTTTGAATTTCTTTGGAAATGCAGTGTATCAATGTGAAAAGAATGACAAGTATAATGTAGCTCCTTTTGAACTGATTTCTTGGGTTCTGGGGCAATGTCAGACGGTGAGGGAGGCAAAGGCATTGCTCGAAAAAACGAATCTGATAAAAATGGCGTACAGTCAAAGCCTTCCGCTGACGGCTGTGCATTTTATGATTTCAGATCAGCAGGAATCCATTGTGGTGGAACCTATGGAAAATGGCAACTGTATTTATGAAAATCCGGTGCATGTTTTAACAAATAATCCGCCTTTTCCATATCAGATGTATCGTCTGAATGATTATATGAAACTGTCAAAGAAGGTGCCGATGAATCAGTTTGCAAAGGAATTGTCATTGGAAAACTATAGCCGGGGCATGGGTGCACTTGGACTTCCGGGAGACGTATCTTCCGGCTCACGGTTTGTGCGTGCTGCTTTTGTGAGATGGAATGTAAATGCTGGAGAGTCGGAGGAAGAAAGCATTAGTCAGTTTTTTCATATACTGGCATCTGTGGAGCAGCAAAAAGGCTGCGTACAACTGGAAAAGGGAGAGTATGAATTTACAGTTTACAGTGCCTGCTGTAATACCACGAAAGGCATTTATTATTACAGGACTTATGATAACAGTCAGATAACGGCAGTGGATATGCACAAGGAAGATTTGGAAGGAACGGTATTGAATATTTATCCACTGCGAAAAGGAGCACATATTTATTATGAGAAATAGAAATCTTTACTGATTTTTTGCCGTCTGCGTGATATAATTGTCGTATATAGAGACGTATGTGTATATGAATGCACCGGAATCGCAGAAGGGGGCAGATTATTTCATGAATCAGGATAACAGGCAATATCAGAAGATGACGGAAACGCCGATTTCCAAACTGATTATTTCACTGGGAATACCGACGACCATCAGCATGCTGATTACCAATATTTATAATATGGCAGATTCTTATTTTGTCAGTCAGGTATCGTTAAGTGCCGGAGGTGCAACTAGTATCGTGTTTGGAATTATGTCGATTCTGCAGGCATTCGGATTTATGTTTGGACATGGAGCAGGAAGCAATATCAGTCGAATGTTAGGAAGCAAACATGTAGAGAAGGCAAGCCGTTATGCAGCAACAGGGTTTTACTGGTCACTGTTCAGTGGATTTATTATCATGATTGGAGGACTGACGTTTTTGGAATCGCTGATGAGACTGCTTGGCAGCACGGAAACAATTCTTCCTTATGCAAAAGATTATGGGAGATGGATTTTGCTTGCGGCACCTGCCATGACGGCAAGTTGTGTGCTTAATAATATCCTGCGATACGAAGGGAAAGCAACCCTTGCCATGATTGGACTGACAACCGGAGGTATTTTAAATATGGCATTTGACCCGTTGTTTATCTTTCGATTCCACATGGGAATCAGTGGGGCGGGATTTGCAACTGCACTTTCTCAGTACATTTCGTTTGGCATTTTACTGTCTATGTTTTTGAGAAACAAAACACAAAGTAAACTTTCGGTACGATTTTTTGCGAGGGAGTCGAAAATTTTGGGCAACATTGTGAAAACGGGACTTCCAAGCCTCGCAAGACAAGGACTAAACAGCGTGTCAACTATGGTTTTAAATGCACAGGCAAAACTTTTTGGCGATACTGTGATTGCGGCTATGGGATATGTCAGCAGAACCTCCAGCCTGATTTTTAGTGTGGGGCTTGGCATCGGACAGGGATTTCAGCCGGTGGCAGCCTTCAATTACGGGGCGAAAAAATATGACCGGGTAAAGAAAGGAACTTTATTTACACTTGGGTTTGGCGTACTGTTGATTGGTCTGATATCAGCAGGGTGCTTTGCTTTTGCACCGCAGATTATCGGATTGTTTCGGAAAGAACCGGAAGTGCTTCGAATCGGTAGCGGAGCACTGCGTATTATGTGTGTCTTCCTGCTGTTTCTTCCGGTGTCAGTTGTGGCAACCATGCTGTTTCAAAGTATCGGGAAAAGCTTACCGGCATTGGTACTTTCCTGCCTGCAGAGCGGATTGGTATTCATACCGTTGTGCTTTGCATTATCAAACTTAATCGGTGTTAAGGGAATTGAACTTGCACAGCCGTTGGCATATTTCATGGCAGCGATGGTAGCCCTTCCGGTTATGCTTGCATTTTTAAAGAGGTTGCCGAAGGAAGAGCAGAGAAAAAACATTCGTGTTGTTGTTGCAATCATCCGTTCACGAAATGAGAATGGAGAAGTTACGATATTTGCAACCAGACGTGGATATGGAGAGTGGAAAGGCAACTGGGAATTTCCGGGTGGAAAAATAGAGCAGGGAGAAACACCACAGGAAGCACTGGTGCGTGAAATCAAAGAAGAATTAGACACAGAAATCCGGGTAGGGGATTTATTTGATACCGTAGAATATGACTATCCGAATTTTCATTTATCCATGGACTGCTTCTGGGCAAAAATTCTGTCAGGAGAACCTGCCTTAAAGGAACATGAAGCGGCGGAGTGGCTGACGAAAGATACAATACGAAGCGTGGAATGGCTGCCGGCAGATTTGGGACTGGTGGAGAAGATAGCGGGGAGTATGGAGTAGAAAGATTGTAGAGATAAATGCTGAAGTAGAAGATTATTAAAAATTCTTCCCTTCAGCATTTATTTTGAGTCTCTTATCTGCTATATTTTTCTTCGCAATATTGACAGCGATACACAATATTTTCCGGGTCGGTCAGTACAAATACATGATCCAACTGATGTTCCACAGAAGTGATACAGCGAGGATTCTTGCATTTAATCACATTTGTGACTTTTTGTGGGAGCGTCAGACTTTTCTTTTCGATAATCTTATCACCCTGAATAATATTGACTGTAATAT
>CAZXQK010000149.1:0-3859 GCA_964642785.1 uncultured Faecalimonas sp. | reverse complement strand
CGGCTTCCTACATGTACCTGCCGTTTGTAAGTCTGTCTTCTTTTCACTTCCTTTGGTGAAAACCGTTTCATATTCTTCGTCATAAGGAAGAACACCAGGAAGTTCAATACAGAGACAAAGGCTTCCAGTGCCTGTGCCTTAAAGTACCAGCCGTAAAGCGAGTTTCCACCGTAGGTCGGCATAAATGCCTGTAATATCGCATATCCAAAATATGCCGCATCAATCCATGCCAGCCATTTCACCTTGATTGGAATAATACCAAACAGATAGAACTGATGGTTCGGATAAATGGCTGCATATGCAAAGAACAGTGACATATTCAGGTAATAGGTTCCCATCGGCAACGATACCTGAAAAATAAGATACGCCAACAGCGCACCAATGATGTGAAACAACACTCCCATGAAGAAATAGAAATTAAACCGGAAACATCCCCACACATGCTCTAACTGCCGTCCTATCATATAGTACAAATATAACGTAAATATGACAAACAAAAGGCTCGTCTCCGGCGGCTGTATGATAAAAGTAACCAGTCGCCATATTTCTCCCTGCAAAACAGCCTGCATATCAAGTGACAGATAACTATAATAAAATTCCGGAGAAACCATGTCAAGCAGGAAACCTGCCGCATATAAAATCACAATATAAAACATCAGATTCGGAATGGCATATTTTCCAATTTTCCGTTCCAGTTTATTTAACCATTTCATAGAAATGCTCCTCTCTTTTCGTTGTCATTCACACCATTGTATCCTTATTCTCTGCCTTTTGTCAATTTCCTTTCCTATTATTTATATATTTTTTATTTGTCATTTTTTGTAAATGGAAGTAAAATAGGTATGATATACGAACGAAAATTCCGAAAGGAGTATACATATGAGTTTAAACAAACAATATACATTAGGAATTGACATCGGTTCTACTACCGTAAAGATTGCTATTTTGGACGAAAATAACGAGATTTTGTTTTCCGATTACGAACGACATTTTGCAAATATACAGGAAACACTTTCTGATCTGCTTGGACGTGCCATTTATAAACTGGGTTCTGTTTCTGCTTACCCGGTCATCACCGGTTCTGGCGGACTTGCCCTTGCAAAACATTTGGGTGTTCCCTTTGTTCAGGAAGTCATTGCGGTATCCACTGCCCTGCAGTCCATTGCACCGCAGACAGATGTTGCCATCGAACTTGGCGGTGAAGATGCCAAGATTATCTACTTTGAAGACGGAAATGTGGAACAGCGTATGAACGGCATATGTGCCGGAGGTACGGGTTCATTCATTGACCAGATGGCTTCCCTTCTTCAGACAGATGCCGGCGGATTAAATGAATATGCAAAGGACTACAAAGCATTGTATTCTATTGCTGCCCGTTGTGGCGTGTTTGCCAAAACAGATATCCAGCCGTTGATCAACGAAGGTGCTTCCAAGGAAGATTTGGCTGCTTCTATTTTTCAGGCTGTCGTAAATCAGACCATCAGCGGGCTTGCCTGTGGAAAACCGATTCGCCGCCATGTTGCTTTCTTAGGCGGACCGCTTCACTTTTTATCAGAACTTCGTGCCGCTTTTGTACGCACCTTGAAACTAGATGACGAGCATGCCATCACCCCGCATAACTCCCATTTATTTGCGGCAATCGGCTCTGCCTTAAATTCGGAAAAAGAGCAACAGGTTTCACTGATCGAGATGCAGGAATTGCTTTCCAATCGCATTCAGTTGGATTTTGAAGTAGAACGGTTGGAACCACTTTTTCACTCCGAAACTGACTATCTGGAATTTACAGAGCGTCACGCAAAGCATCAGGTTCCCATGCAGGATCTGAGTGTCTATCAGGGAAAAGCATTTCTTGGGATTGATGCCGGCTCAACTACAACCAAGGCTGCACTGGTCGGAGAAGACGGAACGTTGCTGTATTCCTTCTATCACAGCAACGACGGAGACCCATTAAGAACTACTATTACTGCCATCAAAGAAATCCACAGTCTGCTTCCGGAAGGCGTGGAGATTGCTTACTCCTGCTCCACCGGATACGGGGAGGCACTGATCAAAGCCGCCCTTTTACTGGATGAAGGAGAAGTAGAAACGGTTGCCCATTATTATGCGGCATCCTACTTCGAGCCGGACGTGGACTGCATTTTGGATATCGGCGGTCAGGACATGAAATGCATTAAGATTAAGAATCAGACGGTAGACAGCGTCCAGTTAAACGAAGCCTGCTCTTCCGGCTGTGGCTCTTTTATAGAAACTTTTGCCAAATCCTTAAACTACAGCGTGGAGGATTTCGCACACGAAGCGTTATTTGCAAACCATCCGATTGACCTTGGCACACGCTGTACCGTATTTATGAACTCTAAGGTGAAACAGGCACAGAAAGAAGGGGCTTCCGTTGCAGATATATCTGCGGGACTTGCCTACTCGGTGATCAAAAATGCCTTGTTTAAGGTCATCAAAGTATCCGATGCTTCTGCCCTCGGCTCCCGCATCGTCGTACAGGGTGGTACCTTCTATAACAATGCTGTCCTACGCAGTTTTGAAACCATCGCAGGCTGCGAAGCCGTGCGTCCGGACATTGCCGGAATCATGGGGGCTTTCGGTGCCGCTTTGATCGCCAGAGAGCGTTACAGCACCGATAAGAAAACGACCATGCTCTCCATTGATGCAATCGAAACGATGCAGTATACAACCAGCATGACAAAATGTAACGGCTGTACCAACAACTGCAGACTGACCATCAATAAATTCAGCGGTGGCCGTCGCTTCATTACCGGAAACCGTTGTGAAAAAGGATTGGGAAAAGAAAAATCCGATAACGGTATGCCAAACCTTTACGATTATAAAATGAAACGTTATTTCGGTTATGAACCCCTTACCGAAGAGAATGCACCGCGGGGAACAGTCGGTATTCCACGTGTCCTGAACATGTACGAAAATTACCCATTCTGGTTCACCTTCTTCCATGAATTAGGATTTCGTGTTGTGCTTTCCCCGGCATCAAACCGTAAAATATACGAACTTGGCATTGAGTCCATTCCAAGTGAATCGGAATGTTATCCTGCAAAACTGGCACATGGGCATGTAGCCTGGCTGATACGTCAGGGAATATCCTTCATCTTCTACCCTTGCATTCCTTATGAACGTCAGGAATTTGAAGATGCTGACAACCACTACAACTGCCCGATTGTAACGTCCTATCCGGAAAACATTAAGAATAACATGGAGGAAATCGTAAACGGAAGTGTCAACTTCAAGAAACCGTTTTTATCTTTCAAAAGCGAGGAAACCATTGCACTTAGTCTGATTCCGGAATTGGCAGAAGAATTTGACCTTTCAGAAAAAGAAATCAAAAGAGCCATTCACCTTGCCTGGGTGGAACTTGCTTCTGCAAGAGAAGACATGAAGCGCAAAGGAGAAGAAACCATTGCACTCTTAGACAAAACAGGGGGACATGGAATTGTACTTGCCGGACGGCCGTATCACATTGACCCGGAAATCCACCACGGAATCCCGGATCTGATACATTCTTACGGACTTGCAGTTTTGACGGAAGACTCCATTTCCCATTTGAATCCGGTGGAACGTCCGCTGATTGTTCTGGATCAGTGGATGTATCACTCCAGACTGTATGCAGCCGCAAACTACGTAAAAACAAAAGAAAATCTGGATCTGATTCAGTTAAACTCTTTCGGCTGTGGTGTGGATGCTGTAACAACCGATGCTGTGGCAGACATTTTAACGAAATCCGGAAAGATTTATACCTCTTTAAAAATCGACGAGGTCAATAATCTCGGTGCAGCCAGAATCCGAATCCGTTCCCTGCTTTCTGCACTGCGTGTACGGAAGGAACAGGATACAAAAC
>CAZXQK010000148.1:0-3870 GCA_964642785.1 uncultured Faecalimonas sp. | reverse complement strand
GGTATAGAAGAAGATTAACTGTTGAAGAAGCAGGATTGCTTCAAAGTTTCCCTAATCCTTGCAGGGTAAAACAGGAAAAAGGCGGATTTTTGTGTGATAAAAACGATCAACAGGCATACAAACAATTTGGGAATAGCGTGAATGTAAAGGTAATTCGGGTGTGTGCTGAGAAATTAATGGCATTGTAATAGTAAGCAGAGACGTATTGATTATTACCAGCTATTATGGCAAGAAAAATTCGTAAAATACTGTAAAAGTAAATATATTACAGCACAAGAAGGGCGGTGACGGTAAAAAAAGCCGTTGGCTTATGCACCCTTGTGTGCACGTAAGGAAACAGGTGTGGCAAAATACCACACCTTATTTTGTCAGAACCTCCACACCGGTCTCTGTCACAAGCACCATATATTCAATCTGTGCAGACAAACCGTCATCCTCCGTATAGACAGTCCAACCATTGTCCTCATCAATAAAGAAATCAGGACTACCCTCATTGATCATCGGCTCGATGGTGAACATCATGCCCGGTACAAGTACCATTTCTGTTCCTTTCGGTGCAACATAGCATACGAAAGGCTCCTCGTGAAATTCCAAACCGATTCCATGACCGCCGATGTCCTCTACGACAGAGTATCCGTTTGCCTGAGCATGGCGATTGATGGCATCGGCAATGTCTCCTAGGTGTCCCCAAGGCTTTGCGGCTGCAAGACCGAGTTCCACACACTCAGAAGTGACCTGCAACAGCATTCTTGCATTGTCAGAAATTTCTCCGATTGCAAACATGCGGGACGCATCCGAAAAGTATCCATCTAATATAGTAGAAACATCGACGTTTACGATATCTCCTTCCTGCAAAATGATATCTTCATCGGGAATGCCATGACAGATTTCATTATTAATGGAAGTACATACACTTTTCGGGAATCCCTCGTATCCCAACGGTGCCGGAATACCGCCATGTTCCGTGGTGTAGTCGAATACCAGTTTGTCAATTTGAGCGGTGCTCATGCCGGCACAAATATGTTTGGCAACGTGATCTAAAACGGCGGTGTTTAAAGTAGCACTTTTTTTGATTGCCTCGATTTGTTCCGGAGTCTTTAACAGACTGACATCAGGAACGATTTCTCCATGGCGTTCTAAGTGTTTTAATTTATGTAAAATATAGTGTTTCATGTCAAAAATCCTCTTTCATTCTTGTTATTTCTTTCATTATACTGCATTTTTGAGTTGTTCGCATCAAGAAAATGAGGTATACTAACTAAAGAGTGAAAAGAGTTTCAAAAAAGAGAGGGATAAGATGTCGTATACAGCCTTATATCGTAAATTTCGTCCGGGTGAATTTGAGGATGTCAAAGGGCAGGATCATATTAGCAAAACATTACAGAATCAGATAAAAGCAGGACGTATTGGACACGCATATCTTTTTTGCGGAACAAGAGGAACCGGTAAGACCTCTGTTGCAAAGATTTTTGCAAAAGCGGTCAACTGTGAGCATCCGGTCAATGGAAGTCCCTGTGGCGAGTGTGAGACCTGCAAGGCGATCAGTGCAGGAACATCTATGAATGTCATCGAGATTGATGCGGCTTCCAATAATGGTGTGGATAACATTCGGGAAATACGGGAAGAAGTTGCGTACCGCCCAACCGAAGGAAAATATAAAGTATATATAATAGATGAAGTTCATATGCTGTCTATAGGTGCATTTAATGCACTGTTAAAGACACTGGAAGAACCGCCGGAATATGTCATCTTTATTCTGGCAACGACAGAGGTGCATAAAATTCCGATTACCATTATGTCACGTTGTCAGAGATACGATTTCAAGCGCATCACTATTGACACAATTGCAGACCGTTTACAGGAATTGATGCAGAAAGAAGGAATCGAGGTAGAAGAACGTGCCATTCGCTATATTGCGAAGGCGGCAGACGGTTCCATGAGAGATGCATTAAGTCTTCTGGACCAGTGTATTGCGTTTTATTTAGGCGAGAAACTGACCTATGACCATGTGCTGGAGGTACTCGGTGCGGTAGACACGGAGGTGTTCAGCAGACTGTTGCGGGAGATTTTGAATCGTGATGTGACAAAGGTTCTTCGCACATTGGAAAAACTGATCATGCAGGGACGTGAACTGGGACAACTGGCAACGGATTTTACTTGGTATTTAAGGAACTTGCTTCTTGTGAAAAGTTCTGATAATATGGAAGATGTGCTGGATGTGTCATCGGAAAATCTGCAACAGTTAAAAGAAGAAGCCGAGATGATAGAGTACGATGCATTGATACGGTATATCCGGATTTTTTCGGAACTGTCGAATCAGTTAAAATATGCAACGCAAAAGAGAGTACTTTTAGAAGTTACTTTGATTAAACTGTGCAAGCCGGAAATGGAAACCGGTCAGGACAGCCTGTTAGAACGGATTCGTGCCGTGGAAGAACGGGTGGAAAAAGGAATCACAAGTGCGAAGCCGGAAGTGGTTTATGTGAACCGTGAAGAGAAGGAGATTCCAAAGTCGGAAGTAGAACTGCCAAAAGCTCTGCCGGAAGATTTAAAAGAAGCTGTGAAAAAGTTTCCGATGATACGAAATCAGGCGGCAGGGATGCTGAAAGTATATCTGAAGCAGGCTCGTCTCAGTTTGGGAAATCAGAATCAACTGCTTCTTGTATTTGATGATGAATTGGCGGCGGATTTTGCAGATGCGACAGAACACAAAGAAGAAATTCAAAAATTAATCGAAGCGAATATCGGTAAGACAATTGAAATCGAAGTGCGTTACAATGAAGAAGGACGCAGATTCGAAGACAATTTTGTTGATATAGAAAAATTGGTTCAAATGGATCTTACAATTGAAGATTAGGAGGAAATGAAATGGCGAAACGTGGAGGGTTTCCGGGCGGAGCAATGCCGGGGAACATGGCGAATCTGATGAAGCAGGCTCAGAAGATGCAAAGACAGATGGAAGAGCAGCAAAAAGAAATGGAAACAAAAGAATTTACTGCAACGGCAGGCGGCGGAGCAGTTGAGATTACTGTTTCCGGAACGAGAGAAGTGTTGAAGGTAAAATTACAGGAAGAAGTAGTTGACCCGGACGATATCGAAATGCTGGAAGATTTGATCGTGGCGGCTACAAACGAGGCACTTCGCAAAGTGGAAGAAGAATCTGCTTCTGCAATGTCAAAACTGACAGGCGGATTGAGCGGCGGAATGGGATTACCATTTTAGATAAGAGGTGTGTTTGATGGACTATTACAGTAGTCAGATTAGTAAATTGATAGAAGAATTGTCAAGACTTCCGGGGATTGGAGCAAAGACGGCACAACGCCTTGCGTTTCATATTGTGAATATGCCAAAAGAACAGGTAGAACAGTTAGCCGGGGCGATGACAGAGGCGAGAAACAATGTGCGGTATTGTAAGCAGTGCTTCACGCTGACTGATCAGGAACTTTGTCCGATTTGTAAAAACACAAAACGGGATTCGAGAACCATCATGGTGGTGGAGACGAGCCGGGATTTGGCGGCATATGAAAAAACGGGTAAATATGAAGGTGTTTATCACGTGCTTCATGGTGCTATTTCGCCTATGTTGGGAATCGGACCGGGGGACATCAAATTAAAAGAATTGATGGAACGTCTTCGCAGAGATGTAGATGAAGTGATTGTGGCGACGAATTCCAGTTTGGAAGGAGAAACTACAGCTATGTACATCAGCAAACTGATCAAACCGACAGGAATTAAAGTAAGCAGAATTGCCAGTGGAGTTCCGGTAGGCGGAGATTTAGAGTACATTGAAGAAGTGTCACCTCATCAATGTACTCTAAATCTCCGGTAGGCGGAGATTTAGAGTACATTGATGAGGTGACACTTCTTCGG
>CAZXQK010000147.1:0-3905 GCA_964642785.1 uncultured Faecalimonas sp. | reverse complement strand
GTGTGGCACATATGACACATCACAACACAGGTGATAAGTGGTGCATTTACCCGATGTATGACTTTGCACATCCGATTGAAGATGCGGTAGAAAAGATTACACATTCTATCTGTACATTGGAATTTGAAGACCACAGACCGCTGTATGACTGGGTCGTGAAAGAATGTGAATTTGATCCGGCACCAAGACAGATTGAGTTTGCAAAAATGTATCTGACCAATGTGGTAACAGGTAAGAGATATATTAAGAAACTGGTAGAGGATGGCGTTGTTGACGGATGGGATGACCCGCGTCTTGTATCTATTGCAGCACTTAGAAGACGTGGATTTACACCGGAGTCATTGAAAATGTTTGTGGAAATGTGCGGGGTTTCAAAGAGCAACAGTTCCGTTGACTATGCAATGTTAGAATATTGTATCCGCGAGGATTTGAAGATGAAAAAGCCTCGTATGATGGCTGTACTTGATCCGAGCAAGCTAATCATCGACAACTACCCGGAAGGACAGGTGGAATATTTAGATGTGGTGAACAACCTGGAAAATGAAGAATTAGGTTCCAGAAAAGTACCTTTCTGCAGAGAACTATACATTGACAGGGAAGACTTCATGGAAGAACCGCCTAAGAAATATTTCCGATTGTTCCCGGGAAATGAAGTACGTCTGATGCATGCATATTTTGTGAAATGTGAAAGTTTCGTCAAAGATGAGAATGGTAAGGTGACGGAAATTCACTGTACGTATGATCCGGAAACAAAATGCGGAACGGGATTTACGGGACGTAAAGTCAAAGGAACCATTCATTGGGTTCCGGCACCATATGCTACGAAAGCAGAAGTACGTCTTTACGAGAATATCGTAGATGAGGAAAAGGGTGTATACAATAAGGAAGACGGCTCTTTGAATCTGAATCCGAATTCGTTGACGGTATTGAAGGATTGTTATTTAGAACCAAGTTTTGACGGAGTAAAAGCATACGACAGTTTCCAATTTGTAAGAAACGGATATTTCTGTGTAGATGCAAAGGATTCTAAACCAGATGCGTTGGTATTTAACCGGATTGTTTCGTTAAAGAGTTCATTTAAAATTTCATAAGGGATTACGGAAGTGTTTGACATGGAGATGAAAAATCGGGAATCTGTGAAAAAAGCGAAGAAGGGGTTGCTGGATCTGATTTTCAGCCGCATTTTTGTTGTAGTTGCATTGGTTCTTATTCAGCTGATTGTATTTGGTGCTACTGTCACGTTTTTACAGGATTATGCAACATTTATTCATGGGCTGTTTTCGGTGCTGAGTGTAATTGTTGTGATATATATTATCAGCAGTGAGGGAAATGTTTCATTTAAAATCACGTGGATGCTGCTGATTTTGGTCACACCGATTTTGGGAACTGCGTTTTACGGTTACATGAAAATGGAACTTGGAACGAATTTTCTGAAAAAGCGGTTGCACATGATGGATGAGGCGACAAAGCCATATATGCTTCAGGATAAAGAGATTTTGGAAGAATTGCGGTCTTCAAAGCCTGCAAATGCCAATCTGGCATCCTATCTGACAAATCAGATTTCGTTTCCGGTATACCGGAATACAACTGTAAGGTATTTCCCTTTGGGGGAAGAGAAGTTTACAGAATTGAAGCGTCAGTTAAAGAGGGCAGAGCAATATATTTTCATGGAATATTTCATTGTGGAAAAAGGAATCATGTGGAATGAGATTTTGGACATTTTGAAGGAAAAAGTATGGCAGGGAGTGGAAGTGCGTTTCATGTATGACGGAATGTGCAGTTTGTATTCGCTGCCACTTCATTATGACAGGGAACTGAGAAGGGCAGGAATCAAATGCAAGCAGTTTAATGCGGTGCATCCGATTGTGACATCTTCTCAGAATAATCGTGACCATAGAAAGATTTGCGTGATTGACGGCAGAGTCGCTTTTACAGGTGGGGTGAATCTTGCAGACGAGTATATCAACGAGAAAGAACGGTTTGGGCATTGGAAGGATACCGCAATCATGTTAGAGGGAGAAGCGGTACAGAGTTTTACCATGATGTTTTTGCAGATGTGGAATGTTACGGAAAGACGGGAGGAACTTTACGAGCATTATCTGACACCGAAGACGGTGGAAAAACAACGGGAACTGGGCTTTGTCATTCCGTATGCGGATAGTCCGTTTGATGAGCAGAATGTGGGAGAACACGTATATCTTCATATATTAAACCATGCAAAAAAATATGTGCATATTATGACGCCATATTTGATTTTGGACGAAGATATGCTTTCGACTTTACAGTATGTTGCACAGTGTGGCATAGAGGTGAAGATTATCATGCCTCATATACCGGATAAGTGGTATGCCTTTGCAGTGGCGAAAACATACTATGAGAGTCTGATGAGGGCAGGAGTTCAGATTTATGAATATACGCCGGGGTTCGTGCATGCGAAGGTGTTTGTATCGGACAATGATACGGCAACTGTGGGAACCATTAATTTGGATTATCGCAGTCTGTTCCATCATTTTGAGTGTGGTACATTTATTTACAATAACCGGGTTGTGTTGGATGTGGAAAAGGATTTTCAGGAAACCTTGAAACAATGTCAGTCGGTAACGAAAGATGATTTGAAGCACAGGAAGGTAATGGAAAAGATTTGCGGAAGGGTGCTGCGACTGATTGCACCGTTGATGTAAATAGAAAAGAGAAAAGAGAAAAGAGGTAATAAAGATGCAGAATGTTATTAGAAAGCAACCAAGTGAATTTCCAGGGTGTGATTTTGTAATCCGGTTGGGAGAACAACGAAAAAACACACCGATTAAACTGTTACAGTTAACGGATATGCAGGTGATTGATGCACAGCAGAGAAGAACACCTGACAGAATTCGCAGTGATGAGATAGCAGCATGGCAACCGGAACTTTTTATGGGACAGTGTGGCAATCACATCCGCTCTTTGGTGACACAGACAAAACCGGATTTGATTTTTATAACCGGAGATATTGTGTATGGATCATTTGATGATAAAGGAATTGTGTTTGACATGTTTTGTGACTTTATGGATTCTCTGGAAATACCGTGGGCACCTGTTTTCGGTAATCATGATAATGAGTCTTATAAAGGTGTTGCATGGCAGTGTGAGAGGTTTGTAAAAAGCAGATATTGTGTTTTTGCACGTGGAAATGTGTCGGGTAACAGCAACTACACAGTGGGTGTTGCTGTCGGCGATGAACTTGTTCGGGTATTACATATGGTGGATTCCAATGGGTGTTATGATACAGAGCAGGAAGATGTGATCCGTATGCCGGGAATCTTTAATGACCAGCTGGAAATGATAGAAGAAAAAACAAAAATGATCTGTTATTCACAGGGAAAAGAAATTCCGGCATTTATGGCATTTCATATTCCGACAGAAGATTTTGCAGTTGCTGAGGCGGCAAAAGGTTATAAGACAGAAGAAAAGCCGTTTTATACCATTGGAGCAGATGTGAAACAGGCAGATGATGATTTTGGATTTAAGTATGAGAATTATGGAACGATAAAGACAGAGTGTGATTTTATGGAATTTTTACATAGACAGCATATAGACGGGGTGTTTGCCGGACACTGTCATAAAATCTGTACTTGTATAGAATATCGTGGTGTAAGGTTTGTCTTTGGTCTGAAAACCGGGCAGTATGATTATCATTTGCCGGGAAGCCTTGGGGGAACACTTGTTACACTGACAGGTGACAGATTTGATGTGAAACATGTTCCGGCGGCAGTGCCGTATGCACCGATGCCGAGAGCACCGTTTTTCCGGGATTTTTTTGTTGAGCAATAAAAAAATATTTTACATCTAAAACAAAGTGTAGTATAATCTATTTCGTGATTTCAAGAGAAAAACTTTAAAAGATGGGAGACGATCACATGGAAAGAAAA
>CAZXQK010000146.1:0-3923 GCA_964642785.1 uncultured Faecalimonas sp. | reverse complement strand
GGAGAAGCGAAATCACGCTCAAATCTTTCACTTCCAGAAGTGCAGTTGAATCTTCTGGAAAAAGTGATGGAAACAGGAACACCGGTTGTTTTATTGATTTCTGCAGGAAGACCGATTGTTGTGGAAGATTTTAGAAAAAAGGTTGCGGCACTTTCTTACATCTGGCAGCTGGGAACTGCAACGGGAGAGGCAGTTTCTGATGTGTTGCTTGGATTGTGTGATGTGAGTGGAAGATTATCTGTTTCCGTACCGAGAAGCGTGGGACAGGTACCGTTATATTATAATCACCCGAACACCGGAAAACCATACAAAGGAGAAGTATGGTATGAGATGTGTTATATTGACGAGTCAGTGTATCCGAGATATCCGTTTGGTTATGGCTTAAGTTATACGCAATTTGAATTGTCAGATTTGAAACTTTCTGATACTGAGATGCGGGAAGATGGAAAAATTACTGCAAGCTGTCAAGTGACAAATACGGGCACGAGAGCAGGTAAGACGGTTGTACAGCTTTATGTGAGAGATTTAGTGGGAAGCTGTGTCAGACCAATCAAAGAGTTAAAGGGATTTGAAAAAATTTCTTTGGATGCCGGCGAGAGCCGGAAAGTTACATTTGAATTGCCGGCAACGGAATTGGCATTCTTTAATGAGACGATGCAGAAGGTGATTGAACCGGGTAACTTCCATTTGTGGATTGGAGAACATTCAGATGATGAACGCCTGCAGGCAGGGTTTGCAATTGTCAAATAAAAGAAAAGCACCAACGGTGCTTTTCTTTTGAACAAATATTATGCCATGAATGAACCGACGATTTCATTTACCAATTTACCATCAGCTTTTCCTTTCACCTTTGGCATTAATTCTTTCATGATACGACCTTTATCTTTTGCGGTAGGTGCATCAATACCAAGTTCAGCAAGTACGTCGGAAACCACTTTTTTAATTTCATCAGCATCCATCATTTTTGGTGCGAAACCTTCCAAAACAGCAATACGCTTTTGAAATTCTTCGATTAAATCCGTACGGTCAGCAGGAGTTAAGTCTAAAGATTCTTTGGTCTGCTTAATTTCCTTTAGGATAACCTGAACTTCTTCTTCCTCTGTTAAATCCTCTCTTTTGTCGATTGCTTTGTTCTTCAAAGCTGCAAGCAGCATGGAAAGGGTGTCTTTCGTGTCTTTGTCCTTTGCTTTCATGGCATCTACCATGGCTTTTCTTACTTCATCAATTTTACTCATAATATGTTCCTCCTGTAGTTTATCGGTTGATTCCCGATTGTATTTCATCAGCCCATTGTTGCAGGCTGTATGTTTGCCCATCAAATAATTTCAGGATGACACCTGTCGGTGAGACGTCACTGGCGAATGCGTTGGCCTCATCTGTGTCTACGTGCATGGCGAGTTTAAATGCCGGGCTGACTCTGACAACCACATCTGCAAAAATCAGTCCGCGCTCATAACTTTCGGTGATGACAAATACTTCATCATTGTCTTTTACACGAGCCCGGCTGGCTTCCAGTGGTGTCATGTGGATATGACGTTTGGCAACGATCACGCCTTTGTCTAATTCGATACAGCCTATGGGCCCGATCAGGGAACAGCCGGGCGTATTTTCTGTATGACCGGATTGACGAATTACACCCGGAACACCGATTTTTCTGGTGTCTGTCATGGATAACTCAATCTGTGTTTCTTTTCGGTAAGGACCTAAGATCGCAACATTTTCAAATTTTCCTCTTGGCCCGACAACAGTAATCCGCTCTTTGCAAAGATATTGCCCCGGTTGGCTCAATTCATGTACATAAGTCAATTCTGCATCTTCACCAAATAGTTTTTTGAAATCTTCTTCACTGACGTGGATATGTCTGGCGGAAGTTTCAATTGGAATTTTTAAACTCATGTTTCTCACTCCTGTTTGATAATGGGTATATTTTAGCACAATGAAGTGATAAATACAAGGACACAATTGAAAATCACAAGGATGTTCATGAAGAAATGAATATCGGGAAAATAAAACGTTTCCCCCTTCTCTGACGTAGTGCATGAGAAGGAGGTTAAATTCATTTACTGTTCCATTTGTCTTCCGAGAAAATCGGAAGCACACAGAATGACTTTTTGCTCGATGTCTCCGAGTTTCTTTTTCTCTTGTTTTTCCAACAAAATGACTGCACCAAGTACATCGCCTTCGCAGATTACAGGATAGATGATCTGTCCGTAAAATTCCACCTGCACTTCATCGGTGATTGGGACAAATTTCCGTTCACCCTGATATGCCAAGACCTGTTCTCTTTCGGCAATTACACTTTCCAGACGTTTACTGATGTATTTATCCTGCAATTCTTTTTTGCCATATCCTGCGGCAGCAATGATCTGGTCGTGGTCTGTAATGCAAATGGTAGTTCCTAATGTAGTAGCAAGACTTTCGGCATAATCTTTTGCGTAATGTGACAGTTCTCCGATTGGTGAGTATTTTTTCAGAATGATTTCACCCTGCCTGTCTGTAAAGATTTCAAGAGAATCGCCTTCGCGTATGCGCATGGTTCTTCGGATTTCTTTTGGGATGACAACTCTGCCAAGATCGTCGATCCGACGTACAATACCTGTTGCTTTCATATATAAAAACTCCTTTTCACTAATTAATAATGTGGAGTTAGTATGCGAAATATTTCCATTATTATACATGAATTGTCTGCAATGATAAGTTTAGCATATTTTGTTTCGGATTTTCATACATTGTGGTAAAGAAGGAGGAAGATTTATGCGAAAAAGAGATGTGGGAAAAAAGGTAATGTGGGTGTTGAAATCGTTGTTGGCATCTTACATTGTGACAGGGTTATTGCTGCTTGTTCTGACAGTCCTTGTATATAAGTTTCAACTGGACGAGCAGGTTGTAGTTGGAGGGATTGTTTCGATTTACGTGATTTCAACTTTCACAGGTGGTTTCATTATCGGGAAATTGACGGAAATAAGGAAGTTTTTGTGGGGAATGGGAATCGGTGCAGGTTATGTACTTTTATTGTTTTTGATTTCTTATGGTGTATACCGGGAGTTCAACACGAATGGCTTGAGTACGGTATCAGCAGTTATACTTTGTGTCGGAGGCGGAACTTTAGGCGGAATGCTGGCATGATTTTTCACAAAAAAACTTTACAGATGGCAAAAGGAACGTCATAATAGTAGGGATAGAGGGATGCTTCTATCCTTGTTTATTTTATGGAAATGTTTGAGGTACTTTATGGAAAAATGGGTTATCATGCGGAAGGGCGCAGATTTTCAGACGATAGCAGAAAAATATCATATTCAGCCGGTTATTGCAAGATTAATCAGAAATCGGGATGTGATTGGTGATAAGAATATCGACTTGTATTTGAATGGTACGATTGCAGATTTGCATGACGGGATGCTTTTAAAGGACATGGATAAAGCAGTGGATATTCTGAAGGAAAAGATAGTGGAAAGGAAGTCTGTTCGTGTCATCGGGGATTATGATATTGACGGGATTAATGCTACTTATATTTTATTGGAGGGGCTTCGCACCTTGGGAGCGAAGGTGGATATTGACATTCCGGATCGCATGAAAGACGGATATGGATTGAACAAAAATCTCATTGACCGGGCATACGAAGAGAATATTGATACGATTATTACCTGTGACAATGGGATTGCGGCAAGTCAGGAGATTGCGTATGGAAAACGCCTTGGAATGACGATTTTGGTGACGGATCATCATGAAGTTCCGTATGAAGAATGTGGAGATGGAAAGCAGTATATCGTGCCTGTGGCGGATGCGGTCATCGACCCGAAGCAGGCGGACTGTATGTATCCGTTTAAAGAGTTGTGTGGGGCTGCAGTTGCTTATAAGGTTGTGGAGGCTCTGTTTGAAGCATCGGGAAGAGATGTGGAAGACGTAGATTACCTGATGGAAAA
>CAZXQK010000145.1:0-3938 GCA_964642785.1 uncultured Faecalimonas sp. | reverse complement strand
GATTTTCTTTTGCAAGTTCTTTTAATTCTTCCCATGCAAAAATAATATTATATCCGTCTACAAGCAGGATTTCCGGAAATCTTTCCTGTACCTTTCCTTTTTTCGGTTTCGAACAGGAGATGACTTTACCTGCATGTTGGTTCATATCCCTTTTTACGCTTCCATAAGTCCGTTCAAAAATCTCCCGTAATTCATCCTCATCTATCGTTTCAGCCGAAACAGTTGCAGAAAAATCCTGCATTCGTTCTTCTTTTGTTTTGCAGTAGCTTTCCGTATGCATATGGGTTTCCACTTCGTTCCAAGGTACGGGAAATCCTGCTCCATGACTGCAAAAGACAGAACCGGTCGGATTTTGCAGATCACGTTCCGAATCATACCCGATTGTTGCTGTCACTTCCTCCGTATTATGACATGGCTCATAGCCTTTCAATGTGAAAAACAGCCTTCCGCAGCCTCTTGTGTAAGACACGACCTCCCGTTGATAGTCACGCATGGTTGCAACCGGTGCAGTTCCGGTTAAAACAGCATATTCTCCCTCTATTTTTGGCGGTGCAAACGTACCTTTCCGCTTTTGGATATCCGACATGGCACGCCCCACAAGGTCATACGGAACTTCCAACTGATACTCATACATCGGTTCCAACAGAATCGTCTCTGCACATTTGAGTCCCTGACGCACTGCCCGATAAGTTGCCTGTCTGAAATCCCCGCCTTCTGTATGCTTCAAATGGGCTCTGCCATTTACAAGGGTGATTTTCATATCCGTAATCTCGGCTCCTGTCATCACACCCTTGTGCTGCTTTTCCTCCAAATGTGTCAAAATCAGTCTTTGCCAATTCTTGTCTAACACATCTTCACTCACTCTTGTATCAAAGGTAAGTCCACTTCCTCTTGCTCCCGGCTCCAACAACAGTCGGACTTCCGCATAATGCCGCAACGGTTCGTAATGTCCTGCCCCTTCTACCGGTTTCCGGATGGTTTCTTTATACACAATCGCACCCGTACCAAAGGTGACGTCCATATCAAACCGTTCGGCAATCAGACTTTTTAAAATCTCAAGCTGTACTTCTCCCATCACCTGTACATGAATTTCATCAAGCTGTTCTTCCCAAACAATATGAAGTTCCGGTTCTTCCTCTTCCAGTTGCTTCAGTTTGACATATGCAAGATGTACGTCACAGCCTTCTTGAAATTGCATCTGATAAGTCAGTACCGGCTCTAACACCGGTGGGATTGAGTCTGTCTCACAGCCCAGTCCTTCTCCGATTCTTGTACTGTTAAGTCCTGTCACCGCACAGATACTTCCTGCAAAAACTTCCGTTGCCGACACATAGTTCATTCCGGAATAAATCCGAATCTGGTCTGCTTTTTCTTCCGCTTTTAAAAGGTCTTTTACCTTTAAGAAACCGCCTGTTATCTTCAAATGGGTCAGACGTGCTCCCTGCCTGTCTCTGGAAATCTTATAAACCTTTGCTCTGAACGCATCCCCATACTCCGAAAATCGCATATAAGTATCCAAAGCCTCTAAAAACTCTGTAATCCCCTGCAATTTCAATGCAGCACCAAAAAAACAAGGAAACAGATTTCGTTCGGCAATCAACTTTTGTATGGCAGCAGAATCAATCTTGTGTCTCTCTATATACTGTTCCAAAAGTATCTCATCACACATGGCAATCTGCTCCATGAATACTTCTTCCTCTTCGGATTTGGAAAAATCCACACATCTTTCATCCAGATGCTTTTGTAGTTCTGTCATGAGAGACTGCCTGTCCGTCCCCGGCTGGTCCATTTTATTGACAAACAAAAAAGTCGGTATATGATAATGCTTTAACAAACGCCATAACGTCTGCACATATCCGGATACTCCGTCTGCCCCACTGATAATCAAAATCGCATAGTCCAACACCTGAAGTGTCCGCTCCATCTCTGCTGAGAAATCTGCATGCCCCGGCGTATCAAGAATGGTGAGTTCTTTATCACCCAGCATCACTTCTGCCTGTTTGGAAAAAATGGTAATACCTCTTTCTCGTTCGAGGGTATTATTATCCAAAAATGAATCCTTGTGATCCACCCGTCCGATTGTTCTTAATCTCCCTGTTTCATATAAAATGCTTTCTGCTAAAGTGGTCTTTCCTGCATCTACCGGAGCAAGAAGTCCCACAACCAAATGATTTTGTTTCATCTGTTTTCCGTTATCTCCAATATTTTCTTTGCCTTTTCCATTCTAACCTGAAACCGTTCATAAAAGTCTTCGGTTTCATGGTAGCGTTCCATAAAAAAGTGCTGTAAAATAAATAAATCCATTTTCTTAATACGTTCATCATCAGAAATATGAGCAATTTTTTTCTGCACAGCATCGATGAAGCCATGCCAATCGAGGATAAATTTTTTATTTTCCTGCAAATTTGGTGTATCAATCCATTTTTTCACTTTCACCTTTGTCTTGTTTGGATTGATACATTCGTGGATTTGCAGGAAGTATCGAAAGTCATACTCTTCATAAAATCTTCCAAGCGGAAACAGCCGGCAGACTCCCGGCCTAATGGCATGCACAGAACATCTGCCTTCTTCATTCAGGAAAAAGCAGGCATCTGTATCCGGACGCATTTTTAAGTTTGGCAATATCACACCGTCAATCACGTTCAGTTCAATGGCTTCTGCCAAAAGTTGTTCAAATGTTGTGTGAAGTCCGGTCGTCAACCGGTAGATATCCAATGGATCTAATACAATCGATTGCCCCATACCACAGCAGCAGGCATGGCATCCTTTACAGTCGTTGCAATCCGCCTTTACCATATCGTTCATGTCGTATAGTTTTCCGTCTGAAATTTCCTTCATGTCTATATTTCGTTTCATATTCTTATCCCATCTGTTATTTTTGTAAAATATCTAATGTATGCGCACTTGCTCCCAAAAGTTCCGGTCTTTCGCAGGTGGCGAGATGATACCGGATGAACAGTTCGTAAGTTTCTTCGTCCATTGCATTTAATGTCTGGCGCATATAATTTGCCGGTCCGTCTGCTGCCACAATCAAAAGCCGCTTCAGTCCGACTGCCTCATTATAAGAATCGATATCTTCCACACGGACATAATCGTATAAATCCTCCGGCTTTGGAGTGACACGAAACATGGCATCTACTTTTCCGTTCTGAATGGATTCCCTGATATATCCGTCCTTAAAACCATGTAATACAATGCTGTATTCATTCATGCAATATGCAACCAGAATGATTCCGCCCTGCTTTGTCACACGCTTTGCTTCCGACAGGGCTTTTATCTTATCTTCTTTCGTGTACAAATGGTACATCGGTCCAAATAAAAGTGTCAGATCAAACATGTTATCTTCAAAACGTTTGAGGTTCAATGCAGTACCCTGATACGCTTTGACCGAACTCCCCTTCTGTTTTAAAATACCCAGGTTATATTTGACCAGTTCTACGGCGGTCACATCGTAGCCTTCCTCTGCCAGAGCCACCGAATATCGTCCTGTTCCTGCACCGATGTCCAGAATCTTCGCCTCTTTCGGTAAGAGTTCCAGATATTTATGAATATACTTCATGGACGTAATATATTCCACATTTCCATGCCTTCTGGTCAGTCGCTTTTCTTCACAAAATTTATTGTAATATGCTTCTAATTCTTTTGACATCTTATGCTTCGTCCCCTAATTCTGAGGTGCAATGAGGACACCTTGTTGCATCCATCGCAATCTCTGATTTGCAATATGGACATACCTTTGTGGTAGGTGCAGGAGGCACTTCTTCCTCTTTCTTTTTCGCAAATTTTGCAGCCATTTTGTTCATCAGTTTCACCATGCAGAAAATGACAAAAGCCATAATCAAAAAATTGATGATGGACGTAATGAAATTCCCATAATTCAAGGTCGCATCCCCGATTAATTTTAACTTATATTCTGAGAAATTCATTCCTCCAAAAAG
>CAZXQK010000144.1:0-3952 GCA_964642785.1 uncultured Faecalimonas sp. | reverse complement strand
ATCCTGCTGATGTAAAAATCATTCGTGTACCATGCTCTTGCCGTGTAAACCCAATGTTTATCTTAAGAGCATTTGAAAAAGGTGCAGACGGAGTCATCATGTGCGGATGCCATCCGGGTGACTGCCATTACACAAGTGGTAACTTCTACGCAAGAAGACGTATGACACTGTTATTCTCGATGTTAGATTACATCGGAGTGGAAAATGGACGTACACGTGTAGAATGGGTATCAGCAGCAGAGGGTGTGAAATTCTCTCAGACAATGAATGAATTTGTAGAAAAAATCCATTCTCTTGGTAAGAATGTAAGATTGGGGGATTTGAGATGCAAGAATTAGTGAATCGTGCAAAAGAGCTTCTGGAAAGCGGTGAAGTGGCACGTGTTCTTGGCTGGAAAAAGGGTGATTTATCCTACAATCCGGAACCTGCTTACTTTCATACGGCAGAAGAATTGAAAGATTTTGTATATAACGGTTTTTGTGGTGCAAACCTGAGCAAATACATGATCGAAGCTTCTAAATTAGAAGGAAAAACTTTGGTCTGCTTAAAACCATGTGATACATACAGCTTTAACCAGTTAATCAAAGAACACCGTGTAGACCGTGAAAAAGCTTACATTATCGGTGTCGGATGTAAAGGAAAACTGGACATCGAAAAAGCGAAAAAATTAGGAATTAAGGGAATTGAAAGCGTATCCGGTGCTGAAATGACAGATGCTTGTGATACACTGACATTCCAGACCATTTATGGGGAAAAGACTTGTGCATACGGGGATGCCATGTTAGAGAGATGTCACGTATGTAAAGGTAAAGATCATATGATTTATGATGAATTGATCGGAGAATCCAGAGATACAAAGGATGCGGAGAGATTTGCGGAAGTGGAAATGATCGAAGCAATGTCTCCGGCAGAAAAATTTGCATTCTTCCAAGAAGAATTAAGCAAATGTATCCGCTGTAATGCCTGCCGTAATGCGTGTCCGGCTTGCAGTTGTCGTAAGTGTGTATTTGACAGCAATAAGTTTGACAGTGCACAAAAGGCAAATGTAGATTCTTTTGAAGAAAAAATGTTCCACGTGATTCGTGCCTTCCACGTAGCAGGAAGATGTACTGACTGTGGAGAATGCAGCAGAGTATGTCCGCAGGGAATCCGTCTGCACCTGTTCAACCGTAAATATATCAAGGATATCAATGAATTTTACGGAGAATATCAGGCAGGAGCTGATACAGATTCGAGAGGACCGCTTACAAACTATACATTCGATGATGTGGAACCAAGCATCGTAACAGAAAGGGGATAATGTAATGTACAAGATAGCAAAAGAAAATCTTTCGGCATTATTCCAAGCGATTGCCGGAACACAGGAATTATATGTACCAGTGAATAAGAACGGTCAGGTAAACTTTGCAGCATGGACGGAAGATGTAACGGTAGATTTGGACACTTTAAAGAGTGTAAAATCTCCGAAAGACGCATTTTTCCCGCAAAGCGAGAACTTATATACTGTTCGCAAGGAAGACCAGAAAATAAAAATCGATCCGGAGACTTTAAAAGAACAGGACTTTGTCGTGTTCGGTATGAAGGCGTGTGACGTAAGAGGGGTAGAAGTACTTGACAAAGTATTTTTGGCAGACCCTGTAGATACTTATTATGCAGCAAGACGTACCCATGGAACCATCGTTGCCATGGCTTGTCATGAACCGGAAGAAACCTGCTTCTGTAAGGCATTTGGTATCGACGCAGCCAATCCGGCAGCAGACGTTGCAACATGGATGATTGACGGAGAATTATACTGGAATGCTTTGACGGAAAAAGGGGAAGCACTGACAGGTAAAGTTGCAGACCTTTTGGTTTCCGCAGAGGAAGATAAAGTGGAGGCAGAAAAAGAAGCGATTCATGCAATCGTAGAAAAACTGCCATATTCAGACCTTTCATTGGAAGGTTGGAACGGAGATGTTCTGCTTGATAAGTTCAATTCTCCGGTATGGGAAGAACTGTACAAACCATGCTTGGCATGCGGAACCTGTACGTTTGTATGTCCGACCTGCCAATGCTATGATATCAAAGACTACGATACAGGACATGGCGTAAAACGTTATCGCTGCTGGGATTCTTGTATGTACTCTGACTTCACGATGATGGCACATGGTAATAACCGTAACAGCCAGATGCAGCGTTTCCGTCAGAGATTCATGCACAAATTAGTATACTTCCCTGCAAATAATGACGGAATGTACTCTTGTGTAGGATGTGGACGTTGTGTGGAAAAATGTCCTTCTGCACTGAATATCGTAAAAGTAATCAAAGCTTTTGAAAACCAAGGAGGTGAAAACTAATGAGTGAATGTCATTGCCATGATGGCTATACTTTGGATACACTGATTCCAAAGGTAGGTATCATTACAGATATCCGTCAGGAAACACCGGACGTAAAAACATTTCGTGTAAACGCACCGGAAGGCGGAAAATTATTTGAACATATGCCGGGACAATGCGCCATGCTTTGTGCACCGGGTGTCAGCGAAGCGATGTTCTCTATTACGTCTTCACCGACAAATAAAGAATATCAGGAATTTAGTATTAAGAAATGTGGAGAACTGACGGACTATCTTCATAGTTTAGAGGTTGGTTCAGAAATCACAGTTCGCGGACCATACGGAAATCATTTCCCTGTGGAAACAGAATTGAAAGGGAAAAACCTTCTTTTCATTGCAGGTGGTATCGGTCTTGCACCACTTCGTTCCGTTATCAATTATGTAATTGATAACCGCGAGAACTACGGAACGGTTGATATCGTATACGGTTCCCGTTCAGCAGACGATTTGGTTCAGTTAAAAGAGATTCAGGAAGTTTGGATGAAAACAGAAGGCATCAACGTACATCTTACCATCGACCGCCCACAGGAAGGCTGGGACGGACATGTAGGATTCGTACCTGCTTATGTCAAAGAGTTAAATCTTGATACAGACAAAGTTGCCTTAATCTGCGGTCCTCCGATTATGATTAAATTCGTACTTGCAGGATTGAAAGAATTAGGATTTACAGACGAACAGATTTATACAACATTTGAGCTTCGTATGAAGTGTGGTATCGGTAAATGCGGACGCTGCAACATCGGTTCCAAATACGTTTGCAAAGACGGTCCGGTATTCCGCTATGATGAAATCGGCGAATTACCACCGGAGTACTAAAGGAAAAGGAGATAAGAAAATGGCAGATATGGTTAATATATATTTGTATGGTAAGAAATATGAAGTTCCATCAAACTTAACGATTATGGAAGCTTTTGAATATTCCGGTTACCAATTAGTTCGTGGCTGCGGCTGTAGAAACGGTTTCTGCGGTGCCTGTGCTACAATTTACAGAATCAAAGGACAAAACGAATTACATGGATGCTTGTCATGCTCTACAAAAGTAGAAAATGACATGTGTGTAGCAACATTACCGTTCTTCCCGTTAGAGAAGAAAGTGTATGATATTACAGAGATCAAACCGACTCAACAGGTTATGATGCAGTTATATCCGGAAATCTACGCCTGTGTAGGATGTAATGCTTGTACAAAGGCTTGTACACAGGACTTGAACGTTATGCAGTATATCGCACACGCACAAAGAGGAGAGTTTGAAAAATGTGCAGAACTTTCTTTTGACTGCGTAATGTGTGGTGTATGTTCTTCACGTTGTCCGGCAGGTATTTCACATCCTCAGGTTGCACTTCTTGCAAGAAGACTGACAGGAAAATACATCAAACCGGAAGCAAAACATTTGACGGCAAGAGTAGAAGAAATCGAAAAAGGTGACTGCAAAGCAATGATGGAAGCAATCATGCAAAAACCTTTGGAAGAATTAAAAGAACTTTACAATAACAGAGAAATCGAGAAATAAGGAGGAGAAAGACATGAGTTTACCATATACAGCCGAGATGATGGAATCCATTAAAAAGGTTGAAGCAG
>CAZXQK010000143.1:3547-3961 GCA_964642785.1 uncultured Faecalimonas sp. | reverse complement strand
CCTACTCTAATATAAAAGACTTATCTTAAATAATTGTATCTGTAACAACTCTATTTTCAAACCAGACTGCACTCTGAAGTCATGAGGGTTAGGACTTTAATCTATCTTTTTTTGGGGGGGACGTCATTAAATAAATAACATGGATCAATGCCCAGATATTGTTCACAAAAGGTATAAATCCCCCACATAGTTCCAAGATAACCATCACCCGCAATACGAATCCTGTTGCCTTCTGTTTTAATGGTAAAACCTTCATCCTTAACAGGCTCACATCCCATACTTGTATGATCCTCAATTACGATACAATTTTCTGTTTCGTTTTCAACGATTCGTGGTTTGACGCCGAAGGAACTTCTCCTTGCAAAGTCATTTCGCATATCTTCAACAGCCAGAATAACATACTTATTTTTGTTT
>CAZXQK010000143.1:0-3537 GCA_964642785.1 uncultured Faecalimonas sp. | reverse complement strand
ATGAAATAACAACATACCGTTGTCCTCCCTCTTTTTATTTCATTACCAGTATACCACTAATGCAGCCTCACCGGGTAATAATTTTATACAAATTTTGTTATTTATTTTTTATACAGTATTAGAACCGGATTGCTCCGGTTCTAATATTACTGCACTAATATGGTTAAAAAATCTCAATCTGATCAAATTCAATGGTATACCGTTCTCCGGTCTGATGATTTCCATAATTAGACATCCCAAATGCAAAACCTGTAAAATGTCCGTTATCATCCAAGAAACCACCCAAATCTAATTCTACAGTCTCCCAATTATCCTGAGCGGTAAATGTATACTGAGCATATTCGTCCGTGCCGAATTTACCACTTTTATTTTTATAATTGAAGAAATGTATCTTTAAATTGCTTGTACTAGCCGGATTTCCTGCTGAGGTTGCCCGCATTTTAAAACGTATCTTTAAATTCTTCGCATACACCGTTGTTGCATCCGCAAATTTTACTGCACGAGAAGCATAGCATGAACATCCTGCAATTTTTACAATATTATCGTTTCTCGAAAAAGTACCTGTTCCGTTACTGCCATATAACTCACCGGCACTCCATGTATGGTTCGTATCTGCCAGATTAATTGTTTCTTTCTTTGAATTAACCTTAATATTTCTGACATACATACCTTCTATTGTATTCATCAGGAAAACAGTCTTAATGCTTCCATCTGTGTCCTTCGGTATGTCTGAAAACATAATGGTTTTTTCCGTCCAGTCCTCTGACAAAGCTACGCTACTGAATTCTCCTGTGACATACCAATTTGGCCAATATCCTTGATAAATATGTTTATCTTTTGTATCCAATCCGGATGCTTTCCCATCTGTTTTGTATTCAAAGCTGATGGATACCGCTTCTGTTTCTGTTATAACCTTCTGCAGATACTCTTTGTCAAAAATAAATCCTCTTGTATTGCTTGCCGCATTCACTAAGTTTGTCAGATGATATGCCTCTTTTTCTGCATCCCACGACACTGAATTGTCTGCACCTAATGGCTGAATGAAAAATTCATAATCTTTTCCTTTTATATCTGCCAAATAGTCATCTGATGGGTAGGTATCTGCCGGTTCATCCACTGCTGGTTCATCCACAGTAGGTACATTTACTTTAATATTTCTGACATACATACCTTCTGTCGTATTCATCAGGAAGATGGTCTTAACGCTTCCATCTGTATCTTTTGGTAAATCTGCAAAATTGATGGTTACTGTTGTCCAATTCTCTGAAATCGCAACACTATTGAACTCTCCTTTAACATACCAATTTGGCCAATATCCTTGATAAATATGTTTATCTTTTGTATTCAATCCGGATGCTTTTCCATCTGTCTTGTATTCAAAACTGATAGACTCTCCCTCCGTAACATTCATAATGCCCTGCAGATATGCCTTATTAAAAACAAATCCTCTTGTATTACTTTCTACAGTAACCTTATTGATCAAGTGATAAGCCTGCAGATTTGCATCCCATTTAACAGAGTTATCATCTCCTAAAGGCTCAATGAAAAATTCATAATCCGTCCCCTTAATGTCAGCTGTATAATCCCAATCCGGATTATATGTCGGTTCATCCGCAGGTCTTTCCTCTCCCGGTTGATACAATTTAATATTTCTGATATACATACCTTCCGTTGTATTCATAAGAAATACCGTCTTCACATTACCTTTTTCATCCTTTGGAATTGCATCAAAGAAAATTTCCACTCTTGTCCATTCATCTGAAAGACTGTAAACCTTCATATTGTCTGCATCCCACCAATCAGGATAAAAGCCTTGATAAATGTGTTTATCTTTTGTATCAATTCCCGTAGCAATTCCATCCGTTTTAAATTCAAACGAAACAGACTCTGCCGTTGTATGTTTTATAATGTTTGTAAAGTAATCCTGGTTAAAAATAAATCCTCTTGTATTACTTTCTACAGTAACCTTATTGATCAAGTGATAAGCCTGCAGATTTGCATCCCATTTAACAGCGTTATCATTACCTAAAGGCTCAATGAAAAATTCGTAATCCGTACCCTTGATGTCAGCCAGATAATTTACAGATGCATCATAATCTGTTCTGTCTTCTCCCGGAAGATAGAGTCTGACATTTCGTACATATATACCTTCTACCGTATTCATAAGGAAAATGGTCTTCATAATTTCATCTTCAACAGGAATATCATCGAAGAAGATTTCTATTTTTGTCCATTTATCAGATAAGTCAGTTCTGGTAAAATGATCCTTCTCATACCAATCCGGATAAAATCCCTGATAAATCCCCTTATCATTTGTATTCGCTCCACATGCAACACCGTCTGTTTTAAATTCAAATGAAATAGACTCTGCTTTTGTGTATTGAATAATATTGGAAAGATATTCTTTGTTCACAACAAAACCTCTTGCATCATTGTTCGTCGTAGCCTTGTTAATCAAGTGGAACGCCTGTAGTTCTTCTATCCATTCTACAGAATTTTCCGTTCCTAATGGTTCCCAGAAAAATGTAAACTCGTTTCCTTTAATTGCAGTCATATATTTATCTGCCGGGGTCTGCAATACATCTACTTGAAAGTTTGTTGAACGAACCACCATTCCTGCATCTGTTTTATACTCAGCAACATAATGTGTCGTACCAATTTTCTTCGCACTGACCACTCCATTACGAATTGTTGCCGCACCTTCCAAGTCACCTTCTTCTACTTTTTCGACATAACTGACAGATGAGCCATAGTTCTGAACCTGAATATTATTATCAAAAACAGTAATACCCAAATCTGCCTGACCCGGATATGCTCCTCCTTCTCCATTCAGATAAATCTCGAACTTTTTGTCACATACTTCAATGCTCGTAGACGCATCAATAACCTGAACAGGAACCGATGTTTCAACAACATTGTCACGCCACTCTGCCTTTATACAAACCATACCTTCGCCTAAATCAGATGCACTGACTTTTCCGGTTTTATCAACTGTAATTACGTCCCCATCTGCCGAATATGTATACTCTGCATCTGTATAAGCCTTGCCGTTATAATACAGAACCGGATTCAGGCTGTAGGTTGCCTCTTTTTCGATACTGATTCCATCATCAGGTTCATTCAATTCTATCGTCGGAACGTATTTATTGTCAGCAACGATAACATTGCAGGAAATACTCGATTTCCCAATAGATGCATAAATCTTCGTGTTACCTTTCTTCTTCGCATACACTACACCGTCAATAACCGTGGCCTTGCTTTCGTCTTCGGATTTCCACTTGATTTCTTTATCCTCGGCACCAATCAGACTGATCGTGTATGTTTCGGATTTTTCTATGGTAATCGTATCTTCCAGAAATGCCACGCCTTCTAACGAAGCACCTGTGTTGAAGTTTCTAAATACCATTGCCAGAAATGTTGCAACCATCACCATCAGTGCAATGATAACTGCTATCATCACAATCCGGTTCTTATTTCCGGCTTTTCCATCTTGTAACTTCATACTTTTCCCTCCCTTTTGACATTCTTCCATGCTTT
>CAZXQK010000142.1:0-4009 GCA_964642785.1 uncultured Faecalimonas sp. | reverse complement strand
TGTTCTTTGCAACAACACGCACTGCATCATCAAATTCTTCCACTTCACATCCGATTTCGATCAACTTCGCTGTCGTCGCCTCCAGATGCTTCGGAATCACATTCAGCACCGTAACATCACCCTTGGTTGCAGCAGCCGCAAACATAAATGTCCCGGCTTCAATCTGATCCGGTATAATGGAATATGTCGTCTTATGCAGTTTCGATACACCCTTGATACGAATCACGTCTGTACCGGCACCTTTGATATTCGCTCCCATACTGTTTAAAAAATTCGCAACGTCCACGACATGAGGCTCCTTTGCCACATTTTCCATAATGGTCTGCCCTTCCGCCATTGCCGCCGCCATCATGACATTAATAGTAGCTCCCACACTTACGACATCAAAATAAATATGCTTTCCGACAAGATATTCTGCTTCAGCCGAAATCTTTCCATGCTCAATATCAATCTCTGCCCCCAGTGCCCGAAAGCCTTTTAAATGCTGGTCAATCGGTCTGCTTCCGATGTTACAGCCTCCCGGAAGCGCCACTTCTGCCTTGTGATATTTTCCAAGCAAAGCACCCAACAAATAGTAAGACGCTCTGATTTTTTTTATATAATCATATTCAATACTCAAATCACCGATATTGGAACCATTAATACGCACTGTATGTCTGTCCACACGCTGAACATTCGCACCAATTCCGCTGATTGCTTCTAAAAGTACATTTATATCATTCACATCAGGTAAATTATCTATGGTAACAGTTTCATCAGTCATAACTGCCGCAGCCAAAATTGCAAGTGCTGCATTTTTTGCGCCGCCAATCTCCACTTCTCCTACGAGTGGTGTTCCACCCTTGATTATATATTGTTCCATTTCGCACCTCTATCATGGTTTATATTCATACTCCACCAAACATTATAACACAAAATAGGAGGTTTGTTAACCTCCTATTTTTCAAGCAGTTCTAAAACCTTTTCAATGGTTTCCTCCAAATTTAATCCTTCTTCCGAAACGGTGTAGTCTGCATATCTCTCAAACAATGTCACGCGCTCATCATACAACTCCTTCAATGTCTGTCCTTCCTTTAGTACGACCCCTCGATTCTTTGCATTTGTAATACGTTTGTAAATATCCTCATACGCAGCCTGAAGATAAATCACTGTTCCAATCTCTTTAAAATGCATCATTGCTTCCTCGCAGTATACCACACTTCCTCCCGGTGAAATCACCGCATTTTCCGCCAGTAAATCCCGGTTCACCTGATTTTCAATCTGAAGGAATCCCTCATTGCCTTCTTCCGCAATAATCTCTTTCAACAATCTCTTTTCCTGCTTCTGAATCAGTAAATCAGTATCAATAAACTCATAGCCAAGTCTCTTTGCAACAACTACTCCAACCGTACTTTTCCCCACTGCCGGCATACCGATTAAAATAATATTCTTCATATGTATCTGCCTTTCTTCCTAGTAAAATATACGCCTATTTCTCCGATGATCTGACCTTCGCCTGAACAGTTCCTGAAAAATCATAACCTGAACCAATTCATGCAACCATTCATCATTTCCGGTTGCCTGCATCTCCAAATCTTCTTCGTCCTGCACCTTTCTCTTTTTTACTTTATCATAAATCCGGTTACACATCAAACGAATTTGTAACTGATCCGGATATTCGTCATAAATCATACTGTTTTCATATGACATTCTATCACATTCCTCCTCCACATACGGAAGAATCCTCTTTACAGCCAAAGGATACATACTTTTCATATACTCAAAATCCCGACGTTCCACTTTCTCATCATCATATTGCAGAGGCAGCGGATACGCCATATAATATGGCAAACGATAGTCCATGAAGCACACTTCCTGTCTTAATACATTATAGTATAAGATATGCAGAAATTTCGAATTGGTTCTATAAAAAAACTCAAACCCTGCACGGATTTGAGTTTTTATTAGTTATCTAGGTTCTCCCCAACTGATACCATCTGTAAGTGTACCGTCATTTTTTAGATTATCATCATCTGCCCCATCGTCACTCTTACTTGTTGTATCATCTTTATTAGTGTCATCACCTTTGCTCGAACTGTCACTTTTACTTGTTGTATCGTCCTTCTTCGCACTATCGCTTTTGTCAGACTCATCTTCATCCCAGGTGCCCGAAGCATCTATACTGTCAACCGTTTCATCATCAATGTTCTCTTCTACTTGTAAACCGTCTCCTGTGTACACATCATCTTCACTGCTCACACCAAGTTCGTCTGCTTTATCTGTCTTGTTCGTTTTTGAATTCTGATTATTGCATACTACAACAGTAACCACAACACCGACAACAATTAACAGTACGACTAAAAAGACTGTCTTTTGGTGTTCCAATAACTTCTTCCACATTTCACAAACCTCCTAAGTACGAAATGCCGTTATTGAACAACGATTCCTGTTACATCTTTTTCATTCCAATCACAAAATTGTGAAGTGAAATCTGTAAAACTAACGCTTGTAGCATCAGCATTTGCTTTCTTTGTAAATCTTACTGTCATCAACAAATCACCTGCCTGCTCATGAGTATTCACTGTCGATGCATTTCCAACAATTGTAACTGTTCCATTACCTGCATTTGACTCAATCTCATTTTTAAACATTCTTCCAACTTTAACATCTACAAATTCAAATGAATCACTATCATATTTCACAGATACCTTACCTGCCGCAATATCCTGTCCACCGAATAAGTTGACTGATGCTCTGTAATAGTTTTTATCAGCACAGTGGTCTTCCAAGAATACATTGCTTGCCTGTCCGTATACTGTAGTTCCGTCTAATGTTACCCAATATGGTTGAACATAAATTTGACTTGAATAATGCGTGCTTGAAATCTCTGTAATATTCATCGCAAAAAACCACTGTGCTGATTCTCCAAAATACTCAGCAGCAGTTTTTTCATCTGTTCCACCATCTTTACCCACAACCAGCAACTTCTTATACACTTCTGTACTTTCGCAATTCTTCTTTTCTGTACCCTTAGTTCCAAGTATATATTTAAAACCTACTTTTTGATATCTCGTAGAATCAACAGCTGAGACAACACGCAATGTCTGTCCTGAATTTACAGCATCTAGGTTTTTCTCTTCAACTTCCGTCTTATTAACCTGTGTTTTCACACTCAAAACTTCTGTCGGAACAAATTTTGCATAAGCATCTTCTTTTGTTTCTGTTGCAACAGTCTTTCCTTCATCTGTGTACCAGCCTGCAAAGACATACCCAGCCCTTGTTGGCGCTTTCTTTTCACTTTGATCATAGTAACCAGTCATACTCATTTTTTCATATATTACCGTCTTATCATCTGCCGCTTTTGAAGTAATTGATACACTAGTCAATACAGTCATCATCACAAGACTGCTTACTAACATTTTCTTAAACACGCTTTTTACATCTCTATTTTTCATCATTTCTTCCTCCCTCAACTAGTCATTCCAACCACTGTTGCTACCACCTGACACATCAGATCCTGAGCCTGAATCCTCTCCATTCAGACTAGTGAATACCACTCCGCATGCATCTAACATATCAACAATCATTTCCGGTTTCTCATATCTCATATCGATTGCCTCTCTTTCATAATAATTATATTCTGGCTCAGTGTCTTCCGATTACCCAATCCCCTCAGACACCTATTTACAATAATTATACTTCCAAAACAATTAGTTTGCAAGTTTTTCTTTTGCTTTTCAGCTTTGAAAGGTAAATTTAATTTTAACCTGCCAATTTGAAAGATTTGTTTTTTTACACATTTATTATAAATTCAATGGAAGTTATCAACATTGAATGATTATGCTTATCCCTCTATCAAAAAAAATGTGCATAAATTTGTATTTCCCTCTTGGCAGGCCTCACCTTCTTTGCTAAAATTAAATCAGTTTAGAACTGCGCTATGCAGCTCGGCTTTTATATCTTCTGGTTTCGTTAGTTGCCGTCCAAAACTGGCTAACAATTCAGAAGATATATTTTTTTGCAATTTCTT
>CAZXQK010000141.1:0-4011 GCA_964642785.1 uncultured Faecalimonas sp. | reverse complement strand
CTCCGGTGGATATTTACTTTACTGGTTGGTATATCAAACGTGTGGTAGTCCAGTTGGTGGACGTCACCTACGCAAATGGTGACCGCGCGTTATACAGAGATCTTTATAATTCCCTTTTGAACACACAGTGCAGTGACCGTGCGGACACGTACTTTATCCTGAAGGATTTCAGAAGTTACGCAGATGCACAAAGACGTGTGGAAGAAGCGTACAGAGACAGGGATAAATGGTCAAGAATGGCACTTTTGCAGACTGCAAGCTGTGGTAAGTTCACATCAGACAGAACCATTCAGGAATATGTAGATGATATTTGGAAATTGGATAAAGTGACGGTAACAGTATAACCTTAGGCAGTATTTCGTAACGGAGGTAGAGAATATGGGTAGCTATCTGAATCCCGGAAATGATGGTTTTTCAAGAATCCGAAATGGTATATATGTAGATAAAACAGAACTGATAGGATTGATTAATCAATCGATTGACACTCCATTGTCATTAAGCTGTGTCAGCAGACCACGCCGTTTTGGAAAATCTTTTGCGGCAAAGATGCTTTGTGCGTATTATGATAAGACCTGCGATTCATCGAAATTATTTGATGATCTGAAGATTGCACAGGATGCTTCATATCAAAAATATATGAATCGCTATGATGTGATATATTTGGATATGACCAATATTTTAGGAAAGACAGATGCGGAGCATATGATATCTTTCATACAGAACAGCATAACAGAGGAGTTGTTAAAGGCATATCCGAATTTGACAAAGAGAAATGCTTTTGATGAGTTGCTGGTGGATGCAGTGGAAGAGAATGGAAATAAATTTGTGGCAATTATAGATGAGTGGGATGCACCTATTCGGGAATTTCCGCAAAGGCAGAAAGAATATCTGCATTTTTTACGTATGCTGTTTAAGAGTAGCGGAACCACAGATAAAATTTTTGCTGCAGCATATATGACCGGTATTCTTCCCATCAAGAAAGATGGTTCGCAGTCAGCTATTTCAGATTTTCAAGAACACACTATGGTATATCCTTGTGAATTTGCGGAGTATGTGGGATTTACAGAGGACGAGGTGAAAATATTATGTGAAAAATATGACAGGGATTTCGTAACTATGAAGCAGTGGTATGACGGATATACGTTGGAGTCGGTGGGCTCTGTTTATAATCCGAACTCTGTTATGCAGGCGATACGCAAGAATTATTATCGCTCCTACTGGACACAGACATCGGCTGCAGACAGTCTGATGGGATATATCAATTTGGATTTCGATGGATTATCCAAGATTGTCGCCGAACTTATTGGGGGTGGTGAGGTAAAAGTGGATACTTTAACCTTCGCCAATGACCTTGTGACCTTTCGAAACAAGGATGATGTTTTGACATTGCTCATTCATCTTGGATATTTAGCATATGATGAAAAAACTGAAAAGGTTCATATTCCGAATGAAGAAATCAGAAGAGAATTTGCAAGAACTATTCGAAGTAGTAAGAAATCAGAAACCATTCGACGTGTGCAGGAAAGTGACCGGTTGATTTATGATACGGTACATCAGAATGCGGAGGCAGTGGCGGAACAGATAGAGAAGATACATGCAGAGGAGTCTCCTTTATATTATAACAGTGAACAGTCACTGCGTAGTGTGATTAAACGTGCTTTTTTTAGTTACGCAGATGAATATTTGAAATTTGAGGAGTTGCCGGCTGGTGTGGGCTATGCAGATGTCGTGTATCTGCCAAAAAAGGATTCTGTTCTTCCGGCACTTGTAATCGAGTTGAAATGGAATAAGTCAGTGGAAGGTGTCATCCGTCAGATACGTGATAAGCACTATCCGGATGCAATAAAGGATTATGGCGGAGAACTGTTGCTTGTAGGAATTAATTATGATAAGGATGCACCGGCAGGAATGCGTAAGCATACCTGTGTGATAGAGAAACTGTAGAGTGACAATGCAGAAAAATATATAAAAGGAGAAAAAACAAAATGAAAACAATTTTGTTTCAGGGAGATTCGATTACGGATGCAGGGCGTTCCAGAGAAGATGATTCTTATATGGGAGAAGGTTATCCGATTCGTGTAAAAGAAGAAATACAATTTGAATATCCAAATGAATATGTGATGTATAACAGAGGAATCAGCGGAAATCGTGTAGTAGATTTATATGCAAGAATCAAATCTGACATCATTAATCTGAAACCGGATTACATGAGTATTCTGATTGGTGTGAATGATGTGTGGCATGAGTTTGATTTCGGAGGAAATAATGGTGTCGATGCCGAAAAATATTTCCGTATTTACAGTATGCTGATTGAGGAAATCAGAGATGCACTTCCTGATGTTAAAATTATGATTTTGGAACCTTTTACTCTGAAGGGAACCGGAAATGAGGCATATTGGGAAGAATTTCAGAAGGAAGTGTTTAAGCGGGCTGAAAAAGCAAAAGCAATTGCTGAAAAATATAATCTGACATTCGTACCGCTGCAGGAAAAATTTGACGAAGCGACAAAATTGGTTTCTAATGATTACTGGCTGAGAGACGGAGTTCATCCGACAACAGCAGGACATGAATTAATCAAACGTGAATGGATGAAAGCGTTCGAACAAATGAAATAGTAGATGTCGTGTGACAAAAGAATAGAATATAAAGAAAACACAGATAAAAAGGTTTATAAAAATAGTATTAACAGATAATTAGGGGGTGTATAATGAGGGTGAGAATATAATATGTCAGGGGGAAGATATTATGAAGAAAACAAAAGTAATCTGTCTGTTTCTTGTAATTGCCGTTGTATTGGTTTTAGGTGTGTTGATTTTAAGGAATCTTTTTTCGCAGGACAAAAACAGAGAGAAACCTTTGGACATTGAACGCATCTCCGAAACAGAATATAAGTTATATGTTTCTGATACAAGACAAAGCGATCAGGTTTCGGTAGAAATGGAAATCGTTTTTTCCGTAGATGAAAAAGGTCAGGTAGTGGAAGACAGTATCGCTGAAACGCATAATAAAAAATACGACGATGAATATGGATATGTATTTCCGGAGATACGTAATAAAACATCAAAAACGTTGCTTTTCTCCGTAATAGCCTATGACTATCAACTTACATCTAAAATTAATCTTGAAAAATTGGAGATAACATCAATGGACGAAGTGGAGCAATGTCCTATTACGGTGGAACAGCCGACGAAACGGGAATATGAGTTGCATATTGCAGACACTGCCTATGATGAGAAAACAGATGTTGATATTCATATTCAGTTTGCAATTGATGAAAATGGTATGGTTCAAGAGGACAGTGTTGTCACGGGACAGGAACAGGTTTTTGCGTATATAGATAATATCAAATCAGAAGAAATCTATGTATCTGTTGTTGCACGGGATTATGATTTATTTGCCAGATTTAATATTGAGACATTGGAAGTATTGTCGTGGGAGAACTTTAGTTCTGTACATTGACGGTGAGTGTTAAATGGGCTTTCGCATTAATTGCGAAAGCCCTGTTTTGTGGATGATATTAGTAGTTTTCTGATTTTCTTTCAAAATAAGCTTTCGGATGAGCACAAGTCGGGCAAACCTCCGGTGCATCTTCTCCGAAGTGTATGTAACCACAGTTGCGACATTTCCAACCGAGCGGAGCCTCTCCTTTGAAAGTTGTTCCTTCCTGTAAATGTTTTAACAATCTGTTATAACGTTCTTCGTGTGCTTTTTCTACAGAAGCAACCAAGCGGAATTTCTCAGCCAGTTCAGGAAATCCTTCTGCATCGGCTTCTTCTGCCATGCGTGCATACATAATGGTCCATTCATCGTTTTCTCCTTCAGCAGCCCATACAAGATTTTGAACTGTATCTCCTAAACCATGGAATTCCTTAAACCACATTTTTGCATGTTCTTTTTCCTGGTCAGCTGTTTCAAGGAACAGAGCAGCTATCTGTTCAAATCCGGCTTTTTTTGCAACAGATGCAAAATAGGTGTATTTATTGCGTGCTTGTGATTCACCTGCAAATGCCT
>CAZXQK010000140.1:0-4021 GCA_964642785.1 uncultured Faecalimonas sp. | reverse complement strand
GAATGCCTGCACGCTGACAAGAAAGTTGGGAGCAACTTTGAAAGAAGTTGTGATTAAAGATGCAGTCCGTATTCACTTCAGGGACATTGGCCATGAGGAAGATGTCCATGATGTAACTTATGAAAATGCACAGGCAAGAGAACGGACACAGGTGTTGATGGACATTGCAAACATGTCCGGCGGTATGGTGATCGGAACCGGAGATATGTCCGAACTTGCTCTTGGATGGGCAACTTACAATGGAGATCATATGTCCATGTACGGTGTCAATGGTTCGGTGCCGAAGACTTTGGTGCGTCATCTGGTGACTTACTATGCAGAAACCTGTGAAGACAAGGAACTAAAGGCGGTGCTGCTGGATATTCTGGATACGCCGGTCAGCCCGGAACTGCTTCCGCCAAAAAACGGGGAAATCGCACAGAAGACGGAAAATCTGGTCGGACCATATGAATTGCATGATTTTTATCTGTATTATATTTTGCGTTTCGGATTTGCACCGAAAAAGGTGTATCATCTGGCAAACTATGCGTTTGCAGGAGTGTATGATGAGGCAACTATTTTAAAATGGCTGAAGAAGTTTTATTGGAGATTTTTCAGTCAGCAGTTCAAACGTTCCTGTCTGCCGGACGGACCAAAGGTGGGAAGTGTGGATGTGTCACCGAGAGGAAGCCTTCGGATGCCGAGCGATGCGTGTGTCAGTGTGTGGATGAAGGAATTGGAAGAAATGGAGTCATGCGGAAATCTGCGTGAAGAGTAAGTGATGCAGAAGCCTTCGTGATGAGGAAGTGGTTTAGGCATGTGGAGAAAAATTGCTTTTTGAGACCTAAGAAATTTTAAATTTGTGGGTATCAGAATGAGAAAAAATTCTCTATGCCTAAATCACTTATTTTTATGTGGAGAATCCACATAAATTAGGCATAGAAGCAAGAAAAAAACGCATAGACCCAAAATAAATTAAAAAAAGAAGAAAGTGTTGACAAACACAGAGAGTGGGATTATAGTAAGGTCACTCGTCGGAGAGCAAATCTTATATCAAGAGGGAATATCTTCCCAACTATCCATAACGAGCAAAATTTCATATCGAAGGGAGGCATGATAAGATGATTGTGCGTTTTTTGTTACCCGATTTATCCAAGACAAAGTAAAAGTAAAAGAAAAAGAAAAGGAGATTAAGAACATGAAAAACTTAAGAAAAGGAAACAAATTAATAGCAACAATTTTATCCGTGATCGCATTGGCAGGAGTCGCACTTCCGGTCAATGCAGCATCAGCTGACGTCAATATTGAGGTGAAGGCAACCAACATGGACAATGTGTCCGTAACGGTGCCGACGACACTTCCAATCGTCTTTAACGAGGATGGAACCAATACACTTCCGTCGAACTGGACCATTGAAAATGTCAGCAGCATTGCAGGAATTCATTTGTCGGAGATCACAATGGATGCAAAGGATTCCGGCTGGAAACTGCTTGCTTCTGTGGTGGATATCAAAAACCAGAAGGCAGATACGAAGTCGATTCAGTTTTCGGCGGGGAAAGCAGGAGCGTTAAAATTAGTTGCACCGACGACAGGAACGGACCATACACAGGGAAAAGCCGAATTCAACAATACGGAAATTGCAATTCCGTCAGGAACATCACAAGTTCTTTCTTTTGACATCAGACGTGGTGCTTTCACCACAGATCAAGCAACAACAAAAGCATTTGACATGGTATTAACATTCCAGTTTGACTAGCAGAGGAAAATAACATGAAAAAAACGAAAAATGTCAGGAAAATTGTATTGGTATGTCTTCTTCTTTTGCTTTTGATCCTCGTCTTCTGTTTTAGTTGTGGAATCCAGGGAGTACCGTCTGTTGCAGAGTACGAGGAAAATATGACTGCCATTACAAAAATGGATTATGAACAACGACAGCAGGTTGTGGATACACTGGTAGAAGAAGGAAAAATGAACGTGAATTATTCTTCGAAGGCAGTGTTTGACGGACAGAAAAGTGTGTTGTTTAATGTGAAAAATATTCCAAATAATCACGCACCGATTCAGTTTGAAATCTATGATGAACAATCACGTTGCATTTACACTTCTAAGCAGATAGAACAGGGATACGAAATCAATCAGATTCAACTGGATACCGGATTGGAGAAAGGGACACACGACTGTACCATAAAAATCGGATATGCAGGAGAAGGAAATGTATCGTCCATATTTCCACTTTCCATTGAGGTGAGAGAATGAGAAAGGTAAAAGGAGTCTTAGGGATGCTTGTACTGAGTGTGGTACTCTTCCTTTGCGGGAAAGGAAATGCAGAGGCGGCAGCAGGTGAGGTCAGTGTAACGGTGCCGGCAAATGTTCAGATTGTTTTTCAAGAGGACGGGAACACTGCTGTCAGCAGTTTGCATGTGGAAAATCAGTCTCTTGTACCGATTCAGGTGCAGAACGTGAAAGTGACAGAGTTCAATCAGTGGCAGGTGGTTCCAGAGAAAGAAAAAATCCTGGTAAATTCGAAACGGATTTCGTTGCAGATGCAGGAAAGAGAACTGGCGGCAGGAGATAATCCGGTCAATTACGAGATTAAAGAGGGCAATCGTCAGGTATTGGAACTTCAGGTGGGGCACGGTGCATGGACTCAGTCGATGGCTTCGGAAAAAGCATTGGAAATGGAGTTTGTTTATACACTCGGAACAAAAGCATTTTCTCTTTTGTTGGATGGAGATGGTGGCGTAGAAAATGTCACCGTCTCTGCGAAGAATGGAGAGGTTGTCAATCTTCCGACTCCGGTAAGAGAGGATTATGAATTTGTCGGATGGAAGGATGAGGCGGATTCAGTTTATAACGGAACTTACACCATGCCAATCGGAGATGTGACATTAAAAGCAGTCTGGAAGAAACAGACGGCATATGCGTTGTTTTCAGAGGAAGACAGCTCGATGACATTTGTAAAAACAACAGATACCATTCAGAGAGGACAGGTATATAGAGGGAAAACAGTGACAACGGTGTATACCGGATTTGAAAAAACTGCGTATACAGGGTATGCACAGGTGCCATGGTGTGCCGACGGTACAAACAAGAAGGTACTGTCTGTTACGGTAGCAGATACGCTAAAGCCAATCAGTACAGCCTATTGGTTCTATGAGTTTATATATTGTATGAATTTTGATGTGGGGAAACTGGACACTTCAAAGGTAACGAATATGCAGCATACATTTTATATGGCAGGTTGGAATGGAAGAGGTGATTTTATAATCGCAGGAACAGAAAATTGGAACACCTCTCAGGTGACAAATATGTTATGTATGTTTGAATATTCAGGTCTTATGGCGACTACTTATCAGGTTGGAAATGTTGGAACATGGGATGTTTCTAAAGTAACATATTTGAGCAGAATCTTTGAGTCGGCAGGTCTGAATGCAGAGACGGTATCCATTGGTGACCTTAGTGGCTGGAACCCGAAATCCGTTATCTATGCGGCTGCAATGTTTAGATCTTATGGAAATAATGCAGGCACTCTGAATTTGGGAAATCTGAAGGATTGGGATATGTCAAGCGCTATCACCACATATGGAATGTTTGATGGCATGGGTGCGAGAGCAACGACCTTTTATATTGGTGACCTTAGCAATTGGAATGTGCAAAATGTAAAAGAGATAGATTATATGTTCAATAATGCGGGAACGAAAGCGACATGGAGTCTGAATTGCCAAAAGTGGAATGTGTCCAGTGTTACAAGTCATCTTTACTTTAATGGGTCTGTAGAAAGCAAAGTCACTCCGCCAAAATGGGTGAATTAGAAGGTGGTGAAAATGATGAGAAAAAAGAAAAGATGGTTTGTACTGTTTTTTTGCATTGGATTTCTATTCTCCATGCGATCGGCAGACGCTTCAGCTGGTTCTGTTACCGGATATCAGAAAATCACATGGGGAATCAGTACAGGGAGATATTATGTGAATGGAATTCATGCATTTTGTGCGCAGTACAACAAATCATGGCCGACGGTAGGAACCGGTGTGGAGCGTATTGA
>CAZXQK010000139.1:0-4082 GCA_964642785.1 uncultured Faecalimonas sp. | reverse complement strand
ATATTTTTAGGGAATGTTTATGTGTGTTGGTGTCTTTTTTTGTACTCTGAGAGTCATTCACCTGATCAACACGACTGCATTCAAAAAAGGAGAGAAAGATGAAAGAAAAAATTTTTGGTGTTCTTCAACGCGTTGGAAGGTCGTTTATGCTTCCAATCGCAATCCTGCCAGTGGCAGGACTTTTACTTGGTGTTGGCAGCTCACTTACGAATGAAACAATGCTGGAAACATATGGACTTTTAAAGGTCATGGGATCGGGGACGGTGCTGTATGCGATTTTTACGGTTATGAGTAAGGCGGGGAATATCGTGTTTGAAAACCTGCCGATTATCTTTGCAATTGGTGTTGCAATCGGTATGGCAAAAAGAGAAAAGGAAGTTGCGGCATTGGCTTCCGCAATTGCTTTTTTTATCATGCATGCATCAATTAACGCCTTGATTACGATTCATGGCGGAACGGAAAATCTGCTCAGTGGTGCAACTGCCTCGGTATGCGGAATTACTTCTTTGCAAATGGGTGTGTTTGGAGGGATTATTGTAGGACTTGGTGTTGCGGTTCTGCACAACAGATTTTATAAAATCGAGTTACCACAGATATTATCATTCTTTGGAGGTACACGTTTTGTGCCGATTATCAGTGCTTTAGTGTATACCGGAGTTGGCATTTTGATGTATTTTGTCTGGCCGGTGATCCAGACAGGCATTTATGCAGTCGGTAATGTGGTTTTGGAATCCGGATATGCAGGTACCTGGGTGTACGGACTAATGGAACGGCTTTTGATTCCGTTTGGACTTCATCATGTGTTCTATCTTCCATTTTGGCAGACAGCACTTGGAGGAACCTTGGAAGTACAGGGGGTATTGGTAGAAGGTGCTCAGAATATTTTCTTTGCACAGCTTGCAGACCCGAGTGTTACGAAATTTGCAGTATCAGCAACCAGATTTATGTCGGGTAAATTCCCGCTTATGATTTTCGGACTTCCGGGCGCGGCACTTGCAATGTATAAAGCAACAAAACCGGAGAAACGAAAAGCAGTCGGCGGATTATTGCTTTCAGCAGCACTGACTTCCATGCTGACCGGTATTACGGAACCGTTGGAATTTACCTTCCTTTTTGTTGCACCGTTGCTTTATGGTATTCACTGTGTACTTGCAGGAGCAGCATATATGCTGATGCATATTTTTGAAGTTGGTGTGGGCATGACGTTCTCAGGCGGATTTATTGATTTGTTTTTGTTCGGTATTTTGCAGGGAAACCGTAAGACAAACTGGATTTGGGTGATTATCATCGGTTTAATATACTTTGCGGTATATTATTTCCTGTTCTATTTCCTGATTATAAAATTAGATTTAAAAACACCTGGACGTGATGACAGTGGAGAAGTAAAATTATATCGTAGAAGCGATGTAAAAGCACGTAAGAACAGCACAAACGATGAACTTTCACAGGCAATCTGCAACGGACTTGGCGGAAAGAAAAACATTTCCGACGTGGATTGCTGTGCGACCAGACTTCGCTGTACGGTTCACAAGGCAGAACTTGTAAATGATATTCTTTTGAAATCCACAGGAGCTTCCGGAGTTGTCCATAAAGGGAACGGTGTGCAGGTTATTTATGGACCGCGTGTATCGGTGATTAAGTCTCATTTGGAGGATTATCTGGAAACAGCACTGAACGAGGAATACGTTGCGGGAAAAACAAACGAAACAATTTTGATTTACAGTCCGGTTACCGGTCTGGCGGCAGATTTGAGTACAGCACCGGACGAGGCATTTGCAGAAAGAATGATGGGAGACGGAGCAGTTGTCACACCGACGGATGAAACAGTATATGCACCGGAAGACGGAGAAGTTTGCTTTGTTTTTGAAACAAAACATGCCATCGGATTTGTGACAGACAGTGGAGTCAGCATGTTGCTTCACATGGGAATTGATACCGTGAAATTAAACGGAGAAGGTTTCAAGGTGTTCGTGGAAAATGGACAGAAAGTGAAAAAGGGAGAAACACTTATGGAATTGGATCTTGCGTATTTGAATACAGCAGCACCATCTATGGCTTCACCGATTCTTTGTACAGAATTGGAAGACAATCAGACCATCAGACTGCTTGCAGACGGTCCGGTAAAAGCGGGAGAGCCTTTATTTGAAATCATCAGTCAATAAACAAAAAAGGAGAATAAGGAATATGAAAACATTTAACTATACCATTACAGATCCGGTAGGACTTCATGCAAGACCGGCAGGAATGCTTGTAAAGGAAGTAAAAAATTACGAATCAAAAATCACGGTTACAAAGGACGGAAAAATATGTGATGCCTCTAAATTGATGATGCTGATGGGAATGGGCGTAAAAACAGGAGATACTGTGACTGTGACAGTGGAAGGTGCAGATGAGGAAACTGCAAGCGTACAACTAGAGGAATTTTTCAAAGCAAATTTATAATGCGAGGTGACAAAATGGACACTTATATAGGAAAATCTATTTTTAACGGAATCGCTATCGGGCGCATCCTGTTTCACAAAAAAGGGGAGCAGGAAGTGACAAGGGTGAAGGTACAGGATGCAGAGACGGAAGTTACACGTTTTGAAACGGCAAAGCAGTCTGCGATGGAACAGCTTGGTGAATTACATGCGAAAGCAATTGACGAAGTGGGTGAAGTGAATGCCATGATTTTTGAGATTCACCGGATGATGCTGGAAGATGATGATTATAATGATTCCATTTACAATATTATCCGTAATGACAGTGTAAATGCGGAGTTTGCGGTTGCAACAACAGGCGATAATTTTTCCAAAATGTTTGCAGAAATGGACGATGAATATTTCAAAGCAAGGGCTGCCGATGTCAAAGATATTTCGGAGCGTCTGATATATATACTTACGGGGGAGACTTCCGGAAAGGATTTGACGGAACCGGTGATTCTGGTTGCAGATGATCTTGCACCAAGTGAAACCGTGCAGATGGATAAATCCAAACTGCTTGCATTTGTGACACTTCACGGTTCTTCCAATTCCCATACGGCTATTTTGGCGAGAACCATGAATATTCCTGCCTTAATCGGAGTGGAAATTAATGAGGTATGGAATGGAAAAATGGCAATCGTAGACGGAAAACGGGGCAAACTGATTGTGAACCCGGAATACTCTGTTTTGGAACATTATCAGGAAGAACAGAAGAAAGAAGAGCAGGTAAGAAATTTGCTTGCAGAATTGAAAGGTCTTCCGGATGTTACGAAGGATGGGAAAGAAATTAAACTGTATGCCAATATCGGAAGCGTGGCTGATGTAGCAAATGCGTTGGCAAACGATGCCAATGGAATCGGACTGTTCCGCAGTGAGTTTTTATATCTGGAAAAGGACACATATCCGACGGAAGAAGAACAGTTTGTGGCATACAAAACAGTAGCACAAAATATGGCAGGGAAGAAAGTGGTCATCCGTACCTTAGATATCGGAGCGGATAAACAGGTGGATTATTTCCGGATGGAAAAGGAAGAAAATCCGGCTATGGGATACCGGGCAATCCGCATCTGCCTGGACAGAGTTGATATCTTTAAGACGCAACTTTACGCCTTGTATCGTGCATCTGCTTTCGGGAATATTGCCATTATGTTTCCGATGATCATTTCCCTTTCAGAGGTGAAAAAAATCAAAGCCATCTGTGAGGAAGTGAAGAAAGAATTAAAGGAAAATGGTATCCATTACGGAGAAGTGGAACTGGGAATTATGATTGAGACTCCGGCGGCTGTCATGATAAGTGACATGCTTGCCAAAGAAGTGGATTTCTTCAGCATCGGAACGAATGATCTGACACAGTATACACTGGCGATTGACCGGCAGAATCCGAAACTGGACAACATTTACGATGCACACCATCCGGCAGTGATGCGTATGATCCAGATGGTTATCGATAATGGACATAAGGAAGGATGCTGGGTTGGCATCTGTGGGGAACTGGGGGCAGATACAAACCTTACAAAGACATTTATCGATATGGGGATTGATGAATTATCGGTATCGCCAAGCTTTATACTTCCGGTTCGTAAAATGATTCGTGAGTAAGACAATAGTAAAAAAGGACAA
>CAZXQK010000138.1:412-4119 GCA_964642785.1 uncultured Faecalimonas sp. | reverse complement strand
AGCACAAACATCAGACGGCACAACCGGGTGGTATCTGATGATTCCGGTTGTCGCAGGTGCATGTGTAGTTGGTGTAGGCATTACATATATAACAGTAAACCGAAAGAAAAAGAAAGCAGGTGATTGCTGTGATGAATAAAAAAGTGAAATCAGTTCTTGCCGGAACATTAGGATTTGTTATGATAGCCGGTATGATGGGTGGTTGCGGACAATCAGAAAATAACACTGTGAACGTGAAAATTAAGGATATGGAAATTGAGGAAGTGTACGGTAAGTCTTATGATATCATAGGTGGAAAAGATGTCATGCCGATTGCGGGATATTATGGTCCACATTCAGCGTCTATCAGTTATAACGGTCAACAGCCGATAGATTATGTATCTGATACCATGTTTCAGGCAATTGCTGACTGTGGTGTGAACCTTCTGACATCCTCACCGGATAATTACGACAGAGTTCCCTTATCCGTAAAAAAACAGTTGGAATTAGGAGAAAAGTATCACATTGGTCTGTTTGTGACGGACGAGAAACTGACAGCAACTGATAAATTAGGAAGTAATGTGGCATCCGAAAAGGAAATAGCAGAACGGTTGATGGAGTATAGTAACTATCCTGCATTTGCCGGATTGTACATTGTAGATGAGCCGACTTCACAATCCTATCTGGCGGATGTGTATGGAGAAGAACGAAGCTTGGATAAATACGCACCGCTTACAGATATTGTGGCGAACAAACTTCAGATAAATACATTTTGCAACCTTCTGAAAGTGACCGGAAATGGGATCAAGGACGGATATGAAGCCTATGTAAAAGAGTTCTGTGAGACGATGAACCCGGATTTCTTATGTTTTGATTACTATATTATGGATGAGCCGAATGTGGGTACAGAGTCTTTATATCTGTGGAATATTGCACTGATGCGTGAATATGGAGAAAAGTACGGTATTCCGTTTTGGAACTGCATACAGGCAGGTGGACAATGGAATGATGCAGTGAGTCGTTTTGATTCCGCAGAACTTTATCCGAATGAGGGAGAAATAGACTGGGCGGTTAATGTAAATCTTGCATTTGGTGCAAAAGGGATCTGCTGGTTTCCATTGATCCAGCCACTTTATTTTGCAAATGCAGAAACAGAGCCGTATGATTTTTCAAGAAACGGACTGATTGGTGCTTGGGGAAATAAGAACCAGTGGTATTATTATGCACAAGCCATTCATAAGCATATTGGTGTAATTGATGAGGTACTTATGAATTCAAAAAGCAAAGGTGTTCTTGCAACAGGAGAGCAGTCCATGAAGGACGCAAAGGATACAAGAGGTGCTCTTTTGGAGGGGGATTCTTGGAGAGAATTAAGGAGTGTTGATGGAGATGCATTGATTGGATGTTTTAATTATCAGGGGAAAACAGCATTGTATGTGGTAAATTATTCTCAGGATTATGCACAGGACATTACTTTGAAATTTCAGGATTCTTATAAAGTCAAAGTGGTACAGAAGGCAGAAACATCTTATGCGGAAGGAAAATCCATGACATTAAAGATGACAGCAGGAGACGGTGTACTGCTTGTGTTTGAATAAGGAGGTGTACAACCATGAAAATGATATCAAAAAAAGTTGTTGCTCTTGTATGTATGGTATGCATGGTGACTGGTGTGATGCCCGTTACAAACCGTACATTGAATCGTGTTGAAGCGGGAAATAATGAATATACACAGTTAACCTTCAGTGATTTTGGGATAGCAGACCAAAACTTTTCGGGAGGAACATCCGGAGTCATGGGAAAGGCAGAAGGAAGTATCAGTACATTGGATAAGACTATTATCAGTGGAAAGATTACACTGAGCAGTCATGTGGATGAACATTTGATGGTAGGTGGAGCAGAAGAAGCCACCAGTTACTATGCAGACAGTCCGGGAATCATCGTTACACAGGCAGGAGATGGGAAGATGCTGATCCGCTGGCAGTATAACGGAACGAAAGGATTGGAGTATGTGTTGTTTTCAAACGAAACACCGGTAAGCAAAGGCTTTAATATGCTTGGTGATACGATTACATTTAAGATACAGCTGGATTACACAGGAAATGATGTCAAGGTAACGATGACAATGGATAATGGAACGGTCAGCGTAACGGATAGTGCGACATTTGCAGGGATTGCAGATAAGATGAGTACGAACCTTGCGTTCAATCCATGGGTAAGTAACTGTAGCATTGCATCAGTTCAAGAAGAAAATAGCACACCGGATAATCCGGATAAGGACTATAAGGATGTAACCTTTAAAGATTTTGGAATACATAGCCAGTCTTTTGGAGGGGGCACAACCGGTGTGTTCGGAAAACTTTCGGAAGAATACCAATCACTGGAAGGAGTCAGATTTTCAGGACAATTGAAAATAAATTATCATCTTGATGAACATCTTATGTTTGGTGGAGCAGATGGAGCTTTAGATTATTATGCATCTACAGCAGGAATTATCCTTTCTCAGGCAAGTGATGGAATGCTGATTCTGCGTTCTCAGATCGATGGACAAAAAAGTGCCGAAACCCTGTTATTTGCAAAGGAGACACCTGCAAGTAAGGGAATGAATATGACAGGGGATGTACTGACGGTACAGGTACAGTTTGATTATGTAGGTGAAGATGTGAAGGTTACGGTTACCGTAAGTAATGGAACTGTAAGTCTTACAGACAGTGCAACATTGGTTGGGATCGCCTCGAAACTGACAACAAATGCAGTATTTAATCCATGGCTTAGTGCATGCAAGATTGCGTCAACAGGTGAAACTATAGAGGGAGAAAACGGTACGGATAAAGAACCGGCTGAAGTGACAAAGTTCACAGAGGTGACCTTTGATACATTCCGCATAAAGGATCGTGACTATGAAAATAACATTATTTATGGTAAGCCACTATCTTATATGAAGGATTTTGACAAGGTTGCATTTTCCGGTTATGTGACGCTTGCAAAAGAAAAAAGTGCCATTCGGATTGGCTGCACAACAGATAGTTTGGAGGGGCTGATCTTGTCTTACGATGTCGAAAATAAACAACTGGTATTGGCAGACGGAACATCAGCCGGACGAGGAAATATCTTTACGATCAGTGAAGAAGAAACAGGAGTTAGGTTTGCTGAAAAAGAATTTAAATTTAGAATCACATTAGACTATTATGGTGATGGAAATGTCCGTATTCACCTGTATATCAATGATGTCTCTTATGGAAAAGTTATATTGCCAATGTATGCCTCTTATTTGAATAATAATGTGATTTTGGTAGCAGGAACACATATCGGTGTACGTTCTGTTGAGGGCGCATTGAGTTATGAACTGACAGAGTGGGAATCATTTATCAGAAGTAAAGTGGATTTTTCTTATTTTGGATTTACAGATAATTGGGATAAGGAAATGGATGCCGGAATCTAAAGGAGCCTTAGAAAGGAGAACAGGATGAATGTGAAAATAAAGAAATGTGGAAAGAAGATAGTTTCTGTATTATGTATGATTGCATTAGTGATTGTAGGACTGTATTTTCCGAATGCAAACAATATGAGTGAAGTTCAGGCGGCAGGAAGGGACTATAAGACGTTCAGCGATTTTGATGTTATGGATACCACATTTGCTGCAAATCAGATTGTCAGAGAAACAAAAGGATTCGACGGACTGACCGTGAAAGGAAAGTTGAAATTCGATACGTTATCAGGAGAACCAC
>CAZXQK010000138.1:0-312 GCA_964642785.1 uncultured Faecalimonas sp. | reverse complement strand
GAATAGAGAATAATGCTCATGTAATAGTTAAGGCAACTATATCTGATGGAACAGAAACGCTGGAGAGCGATGAGAAAGTATTCTATAATTTCGCAGAATATTTTACGACGACTAACGTAATCTTTAATAGCCAGCAAAGTACCGGAACCATGTCTTCTGTAACAGGCGGAAATGGAAAATATAAGACATTTTCTGATTTTGATGTTATGGATACCACCTTTGGTGCAAATCAGGTTGTCAGAGAAACAAAGGGTTTTGACGGACTGACCGTGAAAGGAAAGTTGAAATTCGATACGTTATCAGGAGAACCAC
>CAZXQK010000137.1:0-4136 GCA_964642785.1 uncultured Faecalimonas sp. | reverse complement strand
GCTTTTACAACCTCACCGGAGCCTGACCAGATGCAGATATTTCCACATAAACCATCTTTCACATAGTAATCACAGGAAAATGTATATGTCTTTCCGGCAGTTGCCTCTACTCCCTGCAAAATCCAAAACCACCCCTGGTCTGTACTTGTCTTTATCTTTGCCATATAATCCGGAGTACTTTTCTGAGGAAACATCTTGGTATCCAGCGAAACGATTTCTGCTCCGCAACTGTCTTTTAGAGCAAGGGAAGCCTGCTTGTTTGCCACATTATTACCATTCACCGTCCAACCGATCCATGAACCGGATTCTTCTGAAAAGTCTGCATTTTTCAAAAGATTTACGCTGCTTCCTTCTTTCGTAAGCCGAATATTGCTGATATAGATCGTCATATTAGATGCAACATAAAAACGTGCTCCAATCCAATCTTCACTGGTCTGAAAGCGGATATTCATACTGCTGACTGTTTCCTTTTCAAATGCCTGTTCATCCATCAAAGTATTATTCCAGAGAGCCGTATGACCGATATCCGAATCTCCCATTCTTTCCACATAATAATCACATGAAAGACAGTATGTCTGTCCCACTTCTGCACTGATGGTCTGATAAATCCAATAGCCCGAATTTCCGGTTTGAATTTTCGCCATATACTGTCTGTCGCCTGACATTTCCAGTTCTTCCCGATTTGTAATGTCTGTAGAAAACAACTTTGTATCATATTTGACAACCTTTCTTCCTGTTGCCTTTGCAAAAGCATCTGAGTCCGCAGCGGATTCCATCGTTTTTGCCTGGTCGCCTCCCCAGCCGGAATACGTCCAATTCATAAACGAGCCGTTTCCATCTGAAAAGTCTGCATTTTTGAAAAGATTCTCGTCAGAATCATTTGCGGCAAACTTCACATCCCAAATGTAAAATGCACCAGCATCATTACACTGAAGATTTACGTATATCGTTTCATCACTTGTTGGTGTATAAACAGCCTCTTGTCTCACTGTTGTCATTGTTCCCGGTTCAGAATAAGCTTCTTGTACGAATTTGATGCCTCCCCAGTCCGGTCCTTCTCCCTTGAACCCAACAAGTACTCCTTTTTCAATTACATACAATTTAAAACTCAAGGTATACGTCTTCCCTGCTTTTACCTGAACATATTGTCCCAGACGATTATCATTATTGCCGTCAGCACGCGGCACGATCTTTGCCATATACTCTGGCTCAGTTCCTGCTGCCCTAGTGTTGGAACTTCCTTTTGGAATATCTGCTGCCAACGCCCCGATAACCATCAATAATGCAAGTATTCCTGCCATACACCGTCTTAATCGTTGTTTCATTTCCTCCCGTTCTCCTTCCCATTGTTTGATATCAAGCATACTTCTTTTGCTTCTTTATCTATCTCGGCAACCGAAGCCTCCATGGTGCTTTGATCTGTTGCCGCTAGATATGTTTTACCTTCCCAGAACGCTACATATCCTTCTTTCTGGTAATAACTGTTCCCACAAAAAACAACATTTGGTTCTTCTGTATAATGTGAAAAAATCAATGCCTTTGTGGATAGATCAAATATATTGTTTCGTATCACAAAATCCTCTGCATAAAATGTTTCTGTATGTCCCCATGCATTTATTGATGCAACACCATTTGTATCCGGACGAAGCATACCCCAGCCATAACCGTTGAAACGTACCACATTATTTTCATAGGTAATATTTTTCAGCACGTCTTTATCCGGATTTCCTGCCCAATATTCTAAAGAAAAACTACAATATTCTACAAGATTTCCAGCAAACAGGATTTGTTCCTGTGTATAACATCCGCCTTCCGCATCAGCTCCTCCCTGATGGGTAAAGCCGGCATCATAAATCTGATAGATCCAGTTATTCTTTATGGTAAGATTTTTACAACCGTTCCAAAATTCAATCCCATTTCCATAGCGGATATTTTTTCCAGGTAACTGAAGGGAACCGCCGATAAAACCGATTTCGCAATTCGTAATACTGATATTCTCCGCATCCGGATGAAATCTTACCGCATGACCGCCACTATATTTCAAAGTCAGATTATCAATTTGGATGTCATGACTTCCTGCATTGCCTAATACCATATAACTGTTCTCGCAGATTTCAATATCGTAAAAATTAAGAGCCGGATTGCAATCCATATACAGATACAGTGTCTTTGTATCAAGGTCATGATAAAATTCAAAATTACTTTTCATATCGGATTCCTTCAAACGTTTCACTCCCACTGCCTGTCCATGATTAAACACCATGCACCCGGCATCAGAAGAGATTTCCTCACTGCACATCCAAATATGCTCCTTGTCCGTTTTCTTCCATGAACCAAGACCGATGTAATTCTGCTTCGAACCATAGATTGCAGGTTTCGCTCCAACACCATAAGCTCCATAGTTCACACCGGATATCAGCGGAAGAACAGTGCGTTCTATAATCTCACCCCGATATACACCTCCACGTTCAAACAAAACGATGTCTCCTGCCTGAATTTGAGCTGAATGTTCCCGATATGCCGCAATGGTTTTCCATGCCGTATTTGGACTTTTTCCGTCTTGGTTATCATTGCCATTTCTTGATGATATATAATAAACCGTACCGTCAGAAGCAGCCAGACAATCCTTTTCATTCATAATGGATACCCTCATGCTTTCCGCAATCCCGTCTGCTCCACCACTTTGTGGATTCAGACGATCCGCTGCATTGAAAGCCGTTGTGTACATATAGTCTTTCTCTTCTCTGATAAAGAATGTCGGATCTGAATTTAGAATTTCCCTTCCATATGTAACAGATACTTCATCTGATGTCTCCTTATCAGAAACATACTGCCCACCAACTGACCAGCCAATCCATGAACCATTTCCAGTTGAAAAATCTCCATTCTTCAACAAATTATTACTAGAATTTTTTTCTGACAATTGTACATTTTTAATATAACAGATGCTCTCAGGTGCGCATTCAAAGCGAATACTGATCCATGTATCATTGTCCACTGCCGTATACTCTATCTCCGCAGTTCCCCGTTCCTGCTCTTTCATCTGAAACATCGGTCCCTTGTCATACTCAACAGTATCCGACCATATCACACCAGACGCATTTCCCGCAGACACATAATACTCATATTTCAGTTGATATGTGACACCTGCTTTCGGTGTAATTGCCTGATTAACCCATGCCCAGGTTCTCTCTACACCATTTTCATCCACATAGGTTCCAAGTAGTTTTGCCATATAGCCATCATCATTTCCGTCTGCATAACTGTATTTTTCCACATCTTCAGTAGAAAAGCACAAATTTGGGTCCTCATAATCTTTCCTGACAGCATCCTCCGCTTTCATTTTCTCAATAAATGCCCTGTCATATGCCACAATCTCGTGTCCATATTTCACATTGACAACTTGTGAGGATTCAATGTCTGTGATATGTTCACCTTTTACAGACCAGCCAATCCACGAACCGTTCTCAGCTGAAAAATCGCCATTCATAAGCAAATTTGTTTCTCCTGTCTGATCAGATGTCAACGTAACATCCCAGAAATAGCACTCCGAGTCCGGATCGCACTCTAAGGATACCGTCAAACTCGTGTCTTCTGCTCCGGCTGTGTACGTCAATTCCAGATCTCCCTCTGTGCCGGTCTTTGTTCTGTTGGATAATCTTCCATAAAGGTCCGCTTCCTCTAACTGTACGGATGTATTACTGGAAAGATACAATGTCCCATTTCCATCCCCGGTTCTGTCATAGTACCTACACCGCAAGATATAGGTTGCTCCTGACACCGGTTTCACTGACTGATAAACATTCACATAAGTGTGCATCACCCTGTCTTCTATATGTGTCCCTGACATTTTTGCCATAAACATAGGTTCTTGTCTGTTCTCCACTGCACATACTTCCTTTCCTCTTGTCAGTACGGCTGTTCCAACCGTACCAACAAATAACAACACAGCCATTACAAATGCAAATTGCTTTTTTCTCCTTTTTTTCACACTTATGCACCTGCTTTCTATTCAACAACAAACTTCACGAGTTTCGGATTCTTTTCAAATACCGCAACCGAATTTTCCATTTCCTGCTGGTTTCCGGCATTGAGGTATTCCTGCTGACTCCAGATGGCTACCCTTCCTTCTTTCA
>CAZXQK010000136.1:0-4139 GCA_964642785.1 uncultured Faecalimonas sp. | reverse complement strand
GACGCGGTGGAACTTGATAACGATTTCTCATAACCCGAAGGTCGTAGGTTCAAATCCTGCCCCCGCAATTTTGAAAATATTCGTTAATCCTTTGTTTAAGGGTTTGCGGATTTTTTTTGTTTTCAGAATTTTAAATTTATTGGAACAATTGACTTTTACGTTGATTTGTAATATAATCTAACATCAGTTAGCGGCACCTAACAAGGCTGCCGCAATATTTAAAGAAACTGGTTAGTTATCACTAACCAAAAAGGAGAATAATAAATGATAGATAAAAAGCTACTTTGCTTACTTGGAGATAATAAAAGATACATTTTTTACACCGTCGGTCTGATGGTGGCGGGTTTATTTGCCAATGTAGGTATCACAGCCTCAATATGCTGGTCAATCAGTATTGCTATCCACTATGATGAATATGGTGGTGGAGCGGTTGCTTTTTTATGGCCTGCTGTTTGTGCTGTATTAGGTATTGCTGTACGTTATACCTGCTCCCGTTTTGTGGGGGATTTGAAAGACATTCTCGGCAGAAAGGTAAAGAAAGACCTGCGTGAGCGTGTGTATCATAAAATCGTCAAACTTGGTGTCCGTTCCACTGATGGAATGAGTATGGCGGGACTGACACAGGTGGCTATGGAGGGTGTGGAACAGCTTGACCTTTATTATTCCTCGTACATTCCACAGTTTTTTTATGCCATGCTTGCGCCCTTTATCCTGTTCGGTATTACTGTATGGATTCAGTGGCGTGTGGCTGTGGTTCTGCTTTGCTGTGTACCGCTGATACCTGTTTCTATCATCGTTGTATCTAAATATGCGAAAAGGATATTTGCAAAGTATTGGGACAAATATACCTCTATGGGTGATTCGTTTTTGGATAGTGTTCAAGGATTGAAAGAATTGAAAATCTTCAAAGCAGACGAGACACAACATAAGAAAATGAACGAAACAAGTGAGGATTTTCGCAAAATAACCATGAAAGTTCTTGTGATGCAGCTTGCCAGTACCACCATTATGGATTTGGTGGCATACGGCGGTGCAGGGTTGGGGATTGCCATGGCAATTTTGTCGGTTATAAAATGGGAACTAACACCGATTGCAGCATTGTTTCTTATTTTAACGGCAGTTGATTTCTTTCTGCCTCTCCGTGCTTTCGGTTCGGCATTTCATGTAGCAATGAATGGTGCAAGTGCAGGAAAGAAAATACTGTATCTGCTGGAACAGCCGGATCCCGTCTGGGGTAAAGAAACTGTTACCGATACTGAAATAAAAGTAGAGAATGTGACTTTTTCCTATGATGGCAAACGGGATGTGTTGAAAAATGTCACAATGTCTTTCAAAAAAACAGGGATGACAGCCATTGTGGGTGAGTCCGGTTGCGGGAAATCCACTGTTGTTAATATGCTTTTCGGTGCATTCAGACCGAAAAGTGGTGTTGTTACAATTGGCGGAAAGGAGCTGGAAAGTCTTTCGCGTGAGTCTTATTATTCTCACCTTTCCGTTGTCAGTTACAACACTTATATCTTCAATGAAACAGTCAGAGCAAACTTTATGCTTGCTAATAAAGCCGTAACTGAAGCAGAAATCTATACGGCACTTGAAAAAGTTCATCTAGCAGATTTTATACGTGAAAACGGAGGACTTGATAAGGTTATCAGCGAGGATGCAATTAACATTTCCGGTGGTCAGAAGCAACGTCTTTCCCTTGCAGTAAATCTTGTGGCAGGCAAAGATATCTACGTGTTTGACGAAGCCACCAGTAATATTGACATTGAAAGTGAAGCAATCATCATGGCGAATATCAAGGCTTTATCGAGAAAAAAAACGGTAATTGTAATTTCACATCGCCTTGCAAATGTTATCCCGGCGGATCAAATCTACTATATGGAATCAGGTGAAGTGTTGGAAAGTGGCACACACGACAAATTAATGAAAAGAAACGGTGGTTATGCGAAACTTTATATTACACAGAAAAATCTGGAAGAAGGCTATGGGGAGGTGAAAGCATGAGCAAGAAACAAAATATTCGCAGAAGTGGCGCAAAAATTATGGCAAGTCTGATTCTGCTTCTCGGCAATCTTTCCTATATTATGGTACTTGCCGTCATTAATGGTTCGGTTGGCTTTATCTGTGCTATGGGCGTTACCTTAATGGGTGCGGTCGGTGTTGCAAAAGCTCTTGGAGAAACCGTTGCACTTTCCTATGGAATAATTATTGCCCTTGCCATCGGCTGTGGTATTCTGCGGGGACTGCTCCGATATTTTGAGCAGTACAGCAATCACTATATCGCATTCCGGCTGCTTGCCGTCCTTCGTGATAAGATATTCGGTGCATTGCGAACCCTTTGCCCGGCAAAATTAGAGAGCAGGCAAAAAGGCTCTATTATTGCCATGATTACCTCCGACATTGAAACTTTGGAAGTTTTCTATGCTCACACCATTTCTCCTGTCTGTATTGCGGTGATTGTTTCCATTGCGGTCGTAATGTTTGTAGGAATCGTGTCAAGTTGGTATCTGGCGCTTATTGCACTTGCAGGATATATAACGGTAGGAATTATCGTTCCCCTTATTTCTTCTGCAAAACTGAAAGAACCGGGTGTTCATTACCGTGCGGAATTTGCCTCTTTCAATGCATATTTTCTGGACAGCATTAAGGGCATTAAAGATATCGTCCTGAACAATGCAGGAGAAAAACGGGAAAAAGAAGTCAACGACCGCTCTGATATTCTGCTTCGTGAAACCAAAAAGATGAAGCATGAGACGGCAAAGGCAAGTGCGGCAACAGAACTTTGCGTTTCGCTGTTTATTATAGCAACACTTGCAGTAGGTATCGCACTTGTAGTAAATGATGTATTGACCGCCGGCCAAATGATCATTGGTGTGGTTGCTGTATTCGGTTCTTTCGGTCCTGTTATTGCAATATCGGCTTTGCCGGGCAATCTGACACAGACTTTTGCAAGCGGAGACCGAGTGCTGAATCTTCTTGCGGAGCAACCTGCCGTAGTGCCTGTGCAGAACGGTAAAAAGATAGAGTATAACGACTTGAAAGTAGCGAATCTGTCTTTCTCCTATGACGGACAGACACAAGTGCTTTCCGATATTTGCATGCATGCCAAAAAAGGTGAAATTATCGGTATTGTAGGAGAAAGTGGTTGTGGAAAATCCACATTTCTAAAATTGCTCCTGCGTTTTTGGCAGAAATATCAGGGAGAGATTGCTTATAACGGTGTGGACATTGATAATATAGACAGTGACAGTTTACTGGAAAATGTGACCATGATCAGTCAGGTAACATACCTTTTTGACGAAACGATAGAAGATAATCTTCGTATTGCAAAGCCGGATGCTACGCAGGAAGAACTGGAAACTGCCTGTAAGATGGCATCCATCCATGATTTTATCCTTACTTTGCCAGATGGTTACAAAACCTGTGTAGGAGCGTTGGGAGACAATCTGTCTGCCGGTGAAAAGCAGCGTATTGGAATCGCACGTGCATTTCTGCGTGGCAGTGAGCTGATTCTGCTCGATGAACCGACCAGCAACGTGGACAGCATCAACGAGGGCATTATTTTGAAAGCACTGAAAGAGCAGAAGAACAAAAAGAGCATTATTCTCGTATCTCACCGGGAGTCGACGATGGCAATCGCAGACCGGATCTATCGTGTGGAGGGAGGTCGGATGTATGAACATTAAAAAGTTTTTTTGGATCACCATGGGATTTATCGGATTGGGACTGGGTGCATTGGGAGCGGTTCTGCCACTGTTGCCCGCTTTCCCTTTTTTATTACTTGCGGCATTCAGTTTCGGCAAAAGTTCAGAAAAATTACATACATGGTTTGTGGGAACAAAACTCTATAAGAACAATCTGGAATCTTATGTAAAAGGTCAGGGTATGACTCAGAACACGAAAATAAAAGTCATGATAACTGTTACACTTCTGATGTCCTTTGGCTTTTTTATGATGATTCGCAAGAATCTGTATATTCCCTGTGCTATTCTCGGTGGTGTGTGGCTGTTTCATATCATATATTTCAGTTGGGGTGTAAAAACATATGTGCCGGAAGCGAAAGAACGGTGATTCTCAATTGACGGTTTATGATCTGTTTCCGGGAATCAAGCTGACGTATCATTCGATACATACTGACC
>CAZXQK010000135.1:0-4186 GCA_964642785.1 uncultured Faecalimonas sp. | reverse complement strand
TAGTATACAGGTAAATCCACGTTGTTACAAATGTGAGGTCACTTCATATTATCTAAAAAATATAGTGTTAAATCCTAGAGACGGGGAGTACTAGGTTTTTAGAGAAACGACGGAAGTCAAGTGATATCAATATTTTACTAATATTTTGGAAAAACGTCAATATTATGATATAAAATAAAAATATATTGTTATATAATGGTGGCAAAAATAAAACAGTAAAAGAGGAGAAAAGATGAAAGCATTTATGGACAAAGATTTCCTGCTGTCAACAGATACAGCAAAAAAACTGTATCACGAGTATGCGGCAGACATGCCGATTATTGATTATCACTGCCACATCAATCCGCAGGAAATTTATGAAGACAGAAAGTTTGAAAATATCACACAGGTATGGCTTGGCGGAGACCATTACAAGTGGCGTCAGATGCGCTCTAACGGAATAGATGAACGATATATTACGGGAGATGCAACGGACAGGGAAAAATTTCAAAAGTGGGCAGATACATTAGAACTTGCCATTGGAAATCCCTTGTATCATTGGAGCCATCTGGAACTTAAGACCTATTTCGGTTACGAGGGAATTTTAAACGGAGATACGGCAGAAGAAGTCTGGAATCTCTGCAATGCCAAACTGGCAGAAGATGGCATGACAGTAAGAAATATCATCAGACAGTCCAATGTGAAACTGCTTTGTACAACCGATGATCCGGTGGATTCACTGGAGTGGCATATAAAACTGAAGGCGGATGAATCATTTGAAGTACAGGTACTTCCGGCGTGGAGACCGGATAAGGCAATGAATCTGGAAAAAACGGACTATTTGGAATATCTTGCCAAACTTTCGGAAGTAAGCGGTGTGAAGATTGACAGTTTTAAGACGCTTCTTGAGGCGTTGCAGGTAAGAATGGATTTCTTTGAAGAAGTAGGCTGTAAAGTATCTGACCATGGTTTGGAATACATTATGTATGAGCCGGCAACGGAAGAAGAGGTGGAAGCGATTTTTACAAAACGCTTTACAGGAGAGGACGTAAACGGAAAGGATATGCGAAAGTTCAAGACGGCGTTTATGATAGCGATGGGGAAAGCCTACAGCAAGAAAGGCTGGGCAATGCAACTTCACTATGGTGCGAAGCGTGATAATAATCAGGTGATTTACCGCAGTTTAGGACCGGATACAGGAGTTGACTGTATCAATACTTATGCACCGTCAGCAGAGATGGCAGATTACCTCAACGCACTGGTGGTGACAGACGAACTTCCAAAGACCATTATTTACAGTCTGAATCCGACAGATAATGCTGCAATCGGAACGATTATCGGATGCTTCCAGGGGACAGAGGCAGTCGGAAAGATCCAGCAGGGCAGTGGCTGGTGGTTCAATGATAACAAGACCGGCATGACAGAGCAGATGACATCCCTTGCAAACTTAGGACTGCTTGGCAACTTTATCGGAATGCTGACTGACTCCAGAAGTTTTTTGTCTTACACAAGACATGAGTATTTCCGTCGGATTTTATGTGAACTTCTCGGCGGCTGGGTGGAGAACGGTGAATATCCGGCAGATTATAAGGCTCTGGAAAAGATAGTAAAGGGAATTTCCTACCATAATGCGGTGCGTTACTTTAGATTTGAACTTTCATAATAATACGAGGTGACAGTTATGCAATTTAAAGAGCAGATGAAGAAAAAAGCAATCACATTTTCCTATGACGACGGTGTGACGCAGGACATTCAGTTGATCAATTTATTAGATAAATACAATTTGAAATGTACATTCAATCTGAATTCTGACAGATTTGGTGCCCGTAATATTTATAATCATCCGAATGGGAAGCGGATTGCCAGATATATTCTTCAAAAGGAAGATGTCAAATATGTTTATGAGGGACATGAGATCGCAGTTCACACTTTGACGCATCCGAATCTGACAACCTTAAGCAGGGATGATATTATTCATCAGGTTGAAACAGACCGGCTTCAGTTGTCTGAACTGGCAGGATATGAAGTGAAGGGCATGGCATATCCTTGTGGCGGAATAAATAATAATGACGAGGTCGCCGGTATTATAAGGAATTGTACGGGGGTTCAGTACAGCCGCACGATTACAAGTTCCGGAGATTTTCAGCCTCAGAATAACCTCTATCGTTTCCACCCGACTGTTTATCATATGGAAGGATTTGACCGGCTCATGGAACTTGGAAAGCAGTTTGTCGAATTGAACACAGAAGTTCCGCAGATATTCTACATATGGGGACATTCATACGAACTGGACTATGAATTGGACTATTGGAACAGATTGGAAGAGTTTTTTGCACTGATCAGCAACAAAGATGATATTTTTTATGGAACAAATTCCGAAATTTTATTGTAAAGGAAGGTGGTTTGATGGAAGCACAGGAATTATTAACAATGGCATTGGAGCAGGAACAGATTTACCGGTTTCCAAGGTTCAGCCGTGATGAAGTATGGGAATTGGGGTGTGACCTGGTGGAGGCCTGTAAAAAATACGAGGCGCCTCTTGCGGTAGAGATTGATATTGCCGGAGTATGCGTGTTCCGGTATTATCCGGCAGGAACCGGTGCTTTCCATGAAATGTGGCTGCAGCGGAAACGCAATACCGTGCGGGTGATGGAGAAGAGTTCGATGCGCGTGTCTGCGGAATTGAAGAAGAATCATCAGACACTGGCGGATGATATTCTGTTAAATCCGATGGAATACGCCGATTGTGGCGGCGGCTTTCCGCTGCGGATGAGAGACGGATGTATCTTCGGCTTTGTCGGAGTTTCCGGTTCGACGGACATGATTGACCATACCGCATTGATTGAGGGACTGCACCGTTTTTTTGAACGGCATGGATTTTTTGATGATGAACAGAAAGGACAGAAAGATGAGTGAAAAGATTAAATGGGGTGTAATTGGAGCAGGTGGTATAGCAGACCGCCGTACGATACCGGGGATGCTGCTTTGTGAACATGCAGAGTTAACAGCCGTAATGGAAATCAATATGGAACTGGCTGAGAAAGCAAGAAAAAAATGGAATTGCAAGAAAGCATATGATAATGAGGCAGACCTGCTTGCAGATGAGGAAATTGATGCAGTATACATCGCTTCTCCGGTCAGCTGTCATGCAAGACAGGCCATGGCGGCTGCAGATGCGGGAAAACACATTCTGATAGAAAAACCGCTGGCTCTGACTGCGGAAGAAGGAGAAAAGGTAGTTCGCTACTGTGAAGAGAAAGGTGTGAAAATTGCAGCCGGTTTTATGATGCGGTTTGGAACTCATATACAGGCGATGAAGAAGGCAGTTTCCGAGCAGAAGATCGGGCGTGTTGTTTCCGGTTTTGCAAGATTTACCTGCTGGTATCCGGACATGCCGGGAAATTGGCGCCAAAGCAGGAAAAACGGCGGTGGCGGCTGTCTGATGGATATGGGTGTGCATTGCATTGACCTGATGCAGTATGTGCTGGGAAGTAAAGTCAAAGAGGTTGCTGCATTTCAAGATACTTTGTCCTTTCAATATGAAGTGGAAGATACGTCCACGGTACTGTTGAAAATGGAAAATGGCTGTCAGTGTGTAGTCCAGTCAAATTTCAATGTTCCGGATGCGGCAGCAGACTGGCGGATGGAACTTTTTGGAGAACAGGGAAGGCTGCTGGGGAAAAATGTCATTGGTCAGGAAGACGGAGGAACGCTGGAAACGCTTTTCCTGGAAAAGCAGGATTCCTACGTGGCACAGCAGGATACGAATGTTCGCGGAGGACAGAACGCAAAGACAGAGTTTGGAAATCTGTATGCGAGGGAGGTTGAAAGTTTCTCCTGCTCTCTGTTATACGGAACTCCGCTGGAAGTACCGGGAGCGGATGCGGTACAGGTGCAGCGCGTTGTGGAAAAAGCATATGGGGTGTAAATCGCTTCTCATTTTATTGCTTATGGGCGGAACTGCTTCGGGGTTCCGCCCATAATCTTTTTGAATACGGCAGAAAAAGTATATAAAGAATTCATGTTGTTTGCGATAGGAAGAAACATAAATAAATACCATCGTTTTCTGCATAATAAAATCCGAAAATTTGAAGGAAAACAGGTACAAAACATAGCATAACCGAAAGTGCGGTCAGAAAAATAAGTACCCTTAGTTTTTTGTACCCAAAAATAAAATTAGAGGACCACCTCTTATCAATTGGATTTA
>CAZXQK010000134.1:0-4190 GCA_964642785.1 uncultured Faecalimonas sp. | reverse complement strand
CGGTGCGACTCATCAGTGTAATGAAGATATTGCCCTTATGCGTACCATTCCGGGCATGGTCGTAATCAATCCGGCGGACGATGTAGAGGCAAGGGCGGCAGTAAAAGCAGCATATGAGTATGAGGGACCGGTGTATCTCAGATTCGGAAGACTTGCAGTTCCTGTTATCAATAACGAAGAGACTTATAAATTTGAAATGGGAAAAGGCGTCGTTCTTCGTGAAGGAAAAGATGTTACGTTGATTGCAACCGGTTTGGAAGTTGCGGAAACTTTAGAAGCAGCAGAAAAACTGGCGACAGACGGTATCGAAGCAAAAGTTATTAATATCCACACGATCAAACCATTAGATGAAGAATTGATTGTGACAGCGGCAAAAGAAACAGGTAAGGTTGTTACAATTGAAGAGCATTCTGTAATCGGTGGACTTGGAAGCGCGGTGTGTGATGTGCTGTCTGAAAAAGCACCGACAAAAGTAATGAAAATCGGTGTGAATGATGTATTCGGAGAATCAGGTCCTGCACTGGCATTGATTAAAAAATACGGATTGGATGCAGAGAGTATTTACGAAAAAGTCAAAGCATTTGTATAAGAAAAGCGAAAAAACGCAAGGAGAGTAGAAAGAGAAAATCTACTCTCTTTTTTTGTCGAACACTTTTGGGATTAGGTGACAACATCTGATAAAATCAGCGTATTTGGTGTGCTAAGATAAGGCAACGAAAAAATGTAATGAGGTGATAGAAATGAAAAGACAACTTCCGAAAAATGTCAGACAGATAGGCAATGTAAGTGATAATTCCAAAATTTATGTGGAAGACTATGTGGATACTTTTTTTGAACAACTATGTGATAAAGCAGGAGAGGAAATGCAGGGGGCATTTCTGATTGGAGAAATGCAGCAGGATGAAGGACAAGATTATATTTACGTGTATGGTGCGGTGCAGATGCAGGGGCTGACCATGAAGGGGAAAGACTTCTTGATAGAAGACAGTGTGTGGAAACATGCCTGTGAAACCTGTAAAGAATTTTTTGGAGATGCGGAGATTCTCGGCTGGTATGTTGCGGGCGGTGAGAATAATGTGGAAATTAATCACAACATTAAAAAACTGCACCAAAAATTCTTCCGACGGGAAAATAGTCTGTTCGTTACAAAAAATGCAAGAGAGAAAGAAGAAAAATTCTATATATATCGATTTCGGGATTTGATGGAATGTGGCGGTCATTATATTTATTATGAGAAAAATCTGGAAATGCAGAACTATATGATTGCCTGTAGGAAGAAAATAGGGTTTACTCCCGGAGAAATTATTGAAGATCGGGTTACAAAAAGTTTTCGCAATCTCGTAATGGAGAAGGCAGAACAGGGTGAAAAACGTTCCCGTTCAAGGTTTGTATATGTGATGAGTACATTTTTGGTGCTGGTTGTGTTAGTTATCGGCATCACCATGATTAATAATTATGATAAAATGCAAAATGTACAGAATACACTGGACAAACTGACGGAAAACGTAGTTCAAAAAGGAGAGGAAAAAGAGAAGGAAGAAAGCGTGGAAACATCGGGAGAAATTGTAACCATGCCACAGGAAGAGAGCAAACAGAAAGAGACCGGGCAGGAAGAGACTATGCAGGAGGAAATAACAGCAGAAGAACCGAAACAGGATGTACAGAACAAGAATACGCAGGAAGAACCGAAGCAGGATGCACAGAACGAGAATACACAGGAAGAACCGGGAACGGAAGAATCGGTTGTGTCCTCGACGAAAACATATATTGTTCAAAAGGGAGATACACTGGAAACCATCAGTAAAAAAGAGTACGGAGATATCACGCATATCAAAGCTATTTGTGAATTAAATCAGTTGGAGAATGGAAACTTAATCATGATTGGACAAAAATTACTGTTACCATAAGAAGAAATGTGCTATACTGGTAGTCAGAGTAAAATAGAGGAATACATAGCATGAAGAAAAAGAAGAAAATACTGATTTTAGTAATCGTTATTGTGCTGATACTGGCGATGACAGGCGGTTATATTTATATGAAGTATCAGACTTATGATTATATAGAAATAACAAAAAGCTATAAAAATAACAGCAAAGATAATGCGAACTATAAGAAATGTCTGGATGGCGTTTTACGATACAGCAGGGATGGTGTGGCTTTGCTATCGAAAAATGGAGAAGAAATTTGGAATCATCCATGTCAAATGAATAACCCGATGGTTGAAATATGTGGAGATAGCGTTGCTGTTGGCGATAAAGGCGGGACAAGTGTTTTAGTTTTTCAAAAAAAGGGACTGAAAGGTGAAATACAAACGACACGTCCGATTGAAAAAATTGCGGTTTCTTCGCAGGGAATTGTCAGTGCAATATTAAAAGATGAAGAAACACCGATGGTTATGTGCTACGACGCAATGGGAAGCATTCTGGTGCAGAATGAAGTATCTCTTACGACGATGGGATACCCGGTTGACGTTGCTCTTTCGGAAGATGGAAACACACAGATTATCTCATATCTTTGTACAGAGAAGAATGAAGTGACTACCAAGATAGTATACTACTATTTTGGAGATTTTCAAGAAGAAAAGTCAAGTCAGCCGATTTATGAAACAGAGTATGACAACACCGTTGTTCCGATTGTTACATATGTAAATCGTAATGTTTCTATTTTGGTTGCGGATGATGGAATTCACTTCTGCCAGGGAACTCAAAAAATTACGGAGACTGTTCGTGTGGAACTAAAACAGGAAATTCAAAGCGTTGCATATGGAGATAATCTTATTGCAGTGCTTGTGAAGCGTGAGAAAACATCGGGATACAGATTGCACATTTACAATTACAAAGGAAAACTGCTGACAAGTGTCGATGTGGATAAGGAGTATTCTAAACTGCAGATAACAGGTGCTAAAGTGTTCCTTTATGACGGACGGATGTGCAGCATTGTCGAAAAAAACGGAATTTGTAAGTTTGAGGGAAATTTGGACGAAAACATATTAGAACTATTCCCGCTGAGTGGTTTGAACAAATACATGATGATAAATGCAAGTGGTTTTCATGAAGTGCAACTTGCAAAAAGGAGAGGATAAAATGAATACATTATTGATTGTGGTAGGTGTTATTTTTTTGATTGGCGTTTTAGTCGGTTATAAGAGAGGCTTGCTTAAAATTGCAGTTTCCCTGGTGTCAACGCTGTTGTGCATTGCCCTGGTGATGCTGATTTCACCGAGTGTAAGCAAGTGGATACAGGAAAAAACACCGCTTCGTGACACATTGAAAGAAAAATGCGTGGAGTGGCTGATGCCGGAAAAAGCAGCAGAATCAGATGTTTTGCCGGCAGATTTGTCAAGAGAAAACCAAATTTCTCTGATTGAAGGAGCGAAACTGCCGGAAGTCTTTCAAAAAATGCTTTTGGAAAATAATAACAGTGAAGTGTATACGGCTCTTGGAGTGCAGACATTCGGAGAATATGTAGGGGCATATATTGCAAAAGTAGTTGCGGATATCATCGCATTCCTGATAACCTTTGTACTGGCGTTTATTGTTGTAAGAATCCTGCTTGGTATGTTAAAGATTCTTGATAAGATACCGTTGGTCGGAACTACAAACCATTTGGCAGGCGGTGCTGTCGGAGCGGGAATTGCACTTTTGATTATCTGGATTCTTTTTATTGTGATTACTTTGTTGTACAGCACATCGTTGGGGACGGCATGCTTGAAGGATATTTCGGAAAGTCAGATTTTGACAAAACTTTATGACAGTAATTTCCTGATGAATTATATAACTAAATTTTAAATATAGAATAAAAAGAAAGGCTTCGCAGGTGCGGAGTCTTTCTTCTTGTGGGAGATATAAGGATGGCAGATTGTACTTCTGAAGAACTCTGATGGATTCTGGTGAAGTGTGTTTCTGATGGATTTTGTAAAAGTGCGGTCGATGAAGACTGTGTGATTTGCATGATTTTTTTGAATTTTACGGTGTGAAATAGAAGATGAGGCATTTGCAGCGTAATAAGACAAAAGCAGAGAAGAAAAGGGGAGAAAAGTTACGGTGCAAAATATAAAAAAGCAGATATACACCGTAAAAAGTAGAGATGCAAATAAAGCGTGGCAGGTGATGTGGGTGAAAAAGTTGCAAAAAAGGGTTGAATTTTAAAGTAAATGCAACCTTTTCGAAGTAAATGCAGGTAAAACAGTC
>CAZXQK010000133.1:0-4195 GCA_964642785.1 uncultured Faecalimonas sp. | reverse complement strand
AGCAGGAGAGAAACTTGGTTTTTTACCGGGAGATCTGCAGAGCAAGATTGACCCGTACTTACGTCCTCTTTATGATGCACTGTATCAGATTATGGGAGCGGAAAGTTTTATCAAGAACTCAGAAAAAGGACTGATTGAAGTTGCACCGCTCGCTTACATGAGAGGTCGTACTTTGGATAATGCCTTTATTATTTTAGACGAAGCGCAAAATACGACTCCGGCACAGATGAAGATGTTTCTTACCCGCATCGGGTTTGGTTCCAAAGTTGTCATTACCGGAGATGCAACGCAGAAAGATTTGCCGTCCGGTATGATTTCCGGATTGGATGTTGCAACAAAGGTTGTAAGAAATATTGACGATATTGCGATTTGCAATCTGACCAGTAAAGACGTTGTCAGACACCCACTGGTACAAAAGATTGTAAAAGCATACGAGGAATACGAGCAGAAAAACACGCAGAAAAAAGAACGCACGAAAGAGAGAAGGAAAAAGTAATGACGCTGTTTTTTGAAGAAGAAGGGGAATTAAAATTAGACCTGCCCTGCAGGGAACTTGCAGAAAAAGTAATCGATACAGTTTTAGATTATGCCAAATGCCCTTATGAAGCAGAAGTGAATCTGCTGCTTACCATGAATGACGAGATTCAGGAAATGAATCGAAAATTTCGGGAGATTGACAGACCGACGGATGTGTTATCGTTTCCAATGGTTGATTATGAGAGGGCAGGAGAATTTGATTTTTTGGAAGAGCAGGCAGATGCCTTTCATCCGGAAACCGGGGAACTGCTATTGGGTGATATTGTAATTTCCAAAGAAAAAGTCATTGCCCAGGCAGGGGAATATGGACATTCCATTAAGAGGGAGTACGCATTTTTGATTGCCCACAGTATGCTGCACCTGTTTGGATATGACCATATGGAAGAGGAAGAACGGGAAGTCATGGAACAGAAGCAAAAAGAGATTATGGAATTATTGCAGATTGAAAGATAGAGGTTGGTGAACATCGTATGGAACAAAAGAAGAATAACAGTTTTTTGATTCAGGGCGCCATTTTAGCAGTTGCCGGAATCATAACCCGTTTGATAGGACTTGCTTACCGTATTCCACTCAATAACATTCTCGGTGATGAAGGACAGGGATTTTACGGTTGTGCATTTTCCATTTATAATATTGCACTTTTATTAACTTCCTATAGTCTGCCCCTTGCAGTATCCAAACTGGTTTCTGCAAGAACTGCAAAAGGGGAGTACAAAAATGCCATACGCATTTTTAAAGGAGCATTACTGTTTGCCATTATGGCAGGCGCATGTGTCGGACTGATCGTATTTGTATTTTCGGATTTTATCGCCGGAACCGTCATGTCCCTGCGTCTGAGTGCCTATGCCTTAAGAGTGCTTGCACCATGTCTGTTTGTCGTGGCGATCATGGGCGTGGTACGAGGCTATTTTCAAGGGATGGGAACGATGGTTCCGACTGCTGTTTCCCAGATTATTGAACAGATTGTAAATGCCATCGTCAGTATTGTTGGGGCAAGTTATTTGCTGGAAATGGGGAAGAAGGCTGCCGAGGCAAAAACAGAGCCGTCCCTGCCGTATGCATACGGTGCGGCCGGAGGTACGTTAGGAACCTTGATGGGTGCAGTGTCAGGTTTGATATTTTTACTTGTATTATTGAAAATTTATTATCCGACCATGAAACGACGTGTGGCTCGTGACCGTTCCGGCTCAGAAGAAGGGTATAAAGAGATTTATACGGTATTATTGCTTACCATTGCACCGGTTATTTTAAGTACCGCCATTTATAATATCAATGATACCATCGATCAAGGAATATTCAGTTCCGTTATGCTCACGCAGGGATATACTGAAAAACAGGCAGCGAAATTTTTAGGAATGTTTACCGGAAAATATAACACGCTGATCCACATTCCGCTTGCAGTTGCAAATGCACTTGGTTCTTCGCTGATTCCAAGTCTGACTGCTTCGGTGACAGGCGGTACGCAAAAAAGCGTGCGTTCAAAAATCGGTATGGTGATTCGTTTTGCCATGCTGGTTGCCATTCCAAGCTGCGTGGCTTTTATGGTGATACCAAGGCAGATTATGTCTCTTCTTTACGTAGGGAATATTGATATTCCGTCAAAAATGCTTCGGATTGGTGCGATCACAGTTGTCTTTTATTGTATGTCAACGGTCACTAATTCCATTTTGCAGGGACTTAATAGGATGACATCTCCGGTGAAGCATGGTGCTATTTCGCTCGGTGTTCATCTGGTGGCTGTGGTTGTGATGCTGGTCGGATTGAAATGGGAAATTTATTCCCTTGTTGTGGGAAATGTTATCTTCTCACTTTGTATGTGTATCTTAAATGCAAGAGAAATCAGAAGGACCTGTGGTTATCATCAGGAAGTGAAAAAGACATTTTTACTTCCTGGAGCAGCGGCAGTGATGATGGGAGCAGTACTTCTTGTTTTCTGGAATGTAATTGCCCTGTTTGCACCGGAAAAACCGGCTACTTTAGTCGCTATTTTACTTGGCGGAGCAACGTATGTTGTTGCGTTATTGAAACTTCGGGCATTGACACCGGAAGAAATCCTGACATTTCCGAAAGGAAATAAGATATTAGCGATTTTACAAAAGGTAAAACTTGTATAAAATTACAACAATCACCCCATACTGTATAACAAAAAGAGGAGTTATCTTTATGAAGAAAAAGTATGGGATTGGTTTTGTGATTGGATTTTTTGCACTTGTTGCATTATTTGTGTTATCGTATAGCATAAGTTACAAACGTGCATTGGACAAATATGAAAAACAAGGTGAAAAACAGACGGAAGAAGTAACGGAAACAAGACTTTGCTATTATATCATGGAGTCTGACGGATATGTGACGGTCTTTGAGTCTGATAAAAAAACAATTTATGAATATACGACCATTGCGGTCAAAGAACTTCCGGAAGAAGTTCAGGAAAAAGTGAAAAAAGGAATCAAGATGACTTCCTTAGGACAAGTCTACGGTTTTTTAGAAAATTATTCCAGTTAGTATCAAGAACAGAAAAGAGGATAAACAACATGACAGAAGAAAAGATTCAAAGAATCAACGAATTGGCTCATAAATCAAAAAAAGAGGGTCTGACAGATGCAGAAAAGAAAGAACAACAGTTCCTTCGTCGGGAATTCATTGATGATTTTAAAAGAAATCTGCGCGGTCAGCTGGATAATATTGATATTCAGGAAAAAGACGGCTCCATCACCAACTTAGGGGAAAAGTATGGAAAGAAAGCAGGACATTAGAATGACAAATCAATCATTACCGAACGATTCCATGCTTTGTCTGAGCGTGATTAATACAAAACTAAGAGATTATTATGCCGATTTAGACAGTTTGTGTGAAGATATGGCGATCGAAAAAGAAATACTGATAGGGAAACTTGGTGCGATTGATTATGAATATGATGCATCCACCAATCAATTTGTATAGAAAGAGGAACGAATATGAATCACATTGACATAACAAAAGAAGCTCCGTTTACAGAGCCGCAACGCCAATATTATTTTATGGAAAAAGCAAAAGCATACGTGAAGCAGGCATCTTATGAGGCAGGTCGTCCGCTGACGTTTTGTGTGATTACATTTGGATGTCAGATGAATGCCCGGGATTCCGAAAAATTAGTCGGTATCCTGGAAAACATCGGATACATAGAGGAAGAAGACGAAGATAAAGCAGATTTTGTAATCTACAATACCTGTACAGTACGTGAAAATGCAAATATGCGTGTCTACGGACGTTTGGGACAGTTAAAACACGCAAAATCCTCCAATCCGCATATGATGATCGGACTTTGTGGCTGCATGATGCAGGAACCTCATGTAGTGGAAAAATTAAAAACAAGTTACCGGTTTGTAGATTTGATTTTCGGTACGCATAATATTTATAAGTTTGCGGAACTGATTGCAACAAGGTTTGAATCACAGCGTATGGTAATCGATATTTGGAAGGATACGGATAAGATTGTGGAAGATTTGCCAAGCGAAAGAAAATTTCCGTTCAAATCCGGTGTAAATATTATGTTTGGCTGCAACAATTTCTGCAGTTATTGTATCGTGCCGTATGTCCGGGGCAGAGAACGAAGCCGAAATCCGAAAGATATTATTCGGGAAATTGAAAACTTAGTAGCAGATGGTGTAGTGGAGGTGAT
>CAZXQK010000132.1:0-4212 GCA_964642785.1 uncultured Faecalimonas sp. | reverse complement strand
AACCCTGGACACCCTGATTAAGAGTCAGGTGCTCTACCAACTGAGCTAAAAGCGCATATCATATTTGTTACTGTTCTAATCCGTAACGCAATGACTATTATATAACCTAATCGAAAGAAATGCAAGCATTTTTTTAAAAAAATGCAAAAATCTAAATGTTCTGTTAAGTTTTTATGTTTTTTCACAAAAATTCTTATTCTTATGATATAATGGACAAAATTTGTGAAAGGGTACAGGAAATGTTTGGCTATGTATTAACGAATAAAGCGGAACTGAAAATGCGGGAGTATTACAAGTATAAGGCTTACTATTGCGGACTGTGCAGGATACTTCGGGAAAAGTATGGATTTCTTGGACAAGTAACACTCACTTATGATATGACATTTCTTGTAATACTTTTGACATCGCTGTATGAGAGTGGGACGACAAGGGAGGAACATCGTTGTGTGATTCACCCTGTGAAAAAGCAGAAAATGTTATACAATGAGATTACAGAATATGCAGCGGATATGAACATGATTCTAACGTATTATAAGATGTTGGATGACTGGCAGGATGAAGGCAGTAAGGGAAGTTATGCGGGACTTTGTGCTTACCATCGCACTTTTTTGAAATTAAAAGAAAAATATCCGGAAAAATGTGAAGTAATTCGCAAATGTCTTGGATTGCTTCGTCAATGTGAAGAGCGTGGTGAAGAAAATATCGATGTTGTATCACGATATTTTGGGAAACTCATGAGCGAACTTTTGGTGTATAAAAAAGATGTTTGGGAGAGAACCCTTCGGAGAATGGGATTTTACCTTGGAAAATTCATCTATATATTGGATGCATATGACGATGTGGACGAGGATATCAAAAATGACAGTTATAATGCGCTGATTCCGATGTATATAGAGAAAAATTTTGACAAAAAATGCGAGGAGATGCTGAATTATGTCCTTGCAGAATGTACTGCCCAATTTGAAAAACTGCCATGTGTGGAAGATGCAGAGATTTTGCGCAACATTTTATACGCAGGCGTTTGGGATAAATTTGACAAGAAAAGAAATGAGGAAAAAGATAGTGAATAATCCATATGAGGTATTAGGAGTACCAAGAACTGCAACCAACGATGAGGTGAAGAAAGCTTACAGGCAATTATGCAAAAAATATCACCCGGATTCGTATGTGAATAATCCGTTGGCAGACTTGGCAGAAGAAAAATTTAAGGAAGTGCAGGCGGCTTACGAACAGATTATGAAGGAGCGGGAAAACGGAGCTTATTCTTACTCTACAGGAAGTCAGTCCTACAGCAGTGCGGGCTCCGGGCAGGAGACGGTAGAATTACAGGCGGCGAGAAATTATATTAATTCCCGTCATTTCCGTGAAGCTCTGAATGTGTTGGCGAACATTCATAATCGAACTGCCATGTGGTACTATTATAGTGCCATTGCAAATATGGGAATCGGAAATAATCTGGTTGCTGTGGATCATGCAAAGCAGGCTGCAACGATGGAACCGAATAATATGGAATATGTGAATTTTGCAAATCAGATGCAGTTTCGGGGGCAGCAGTATCAAAATACTGGGTATGGATATGGCAGACCGAGTTTTGGTACGGGAAATCTTTGCTGTGATTTGTGGTGTCTTGATACAATGTGCGAATGTATGGGAGGCGATCTGTGCGCATGTATGTAAAAGCAAAACACATGGCGTTAGCCGGAGTACTTACGGCGATTACCGTTCTTTTGGTTTATATGGGAACGGTGTTAGAGGTGAATACAATGTTTTTTCTTGTAGCGGCTGCGTTTTGTGTAGGGATTGCAATTCGTGAGTGGGGATTAAGGCTTGGACTTGCTTTTTGGTTTGCAAGCACGGTTTTAAATCTGTTGCTTTCACCGAATAAACTATATTGTGTAACATTTACCGTGATGGGATTATATATCTGGTTTAGCGAAACTTGGTGGAAGAAACTTGCAGACAGCGGTAAAATGACACATAGAAGGATGAAACTGTGGATTGGGAAGTATGTGATATTTAATATGATGTACATTCCGATGTTGTTGTTCGTAAGCAGGATTTCCAAAAGTCTGTTTGTGATTGCAGTGCTGCTCGGACAAGCGGGATTATTTGTGTTTGAAGTGGCGTATGAATATTTTCAGACACGTATTTGGGGGAATATACGTGTACGTTTGTTGGGAGAAAAAGGGGAAGATTATGGATGTTAAAAAGAGACTCCGATGGATTTTTAAGGGAAGCAGAATCAGAAAACGTCTGATTATCAATGGTGTGATAGCCTTGATGGTTGGAATTTTGGTAGGAGACGGAATCGGACGAGCAAGGGAAAATAAGAAATCTGAACAGAAGGTGTCGCAGGCAGTTGCGAAGGCACAGGCGAAAAGCGATGAGAAACTGCGGGAAACCGAGAAACAATTATATCAATTAAAGGAGCAGTTGAATCAAAATGAAAAGGAATTTCCGTGGAATCTGGTGCTGGTAAACGGAGCATGTCCGATGGAAGAAGGATATGTTCCGGAGTTAAAGGAATTAGAAGCAGGTCTTAGTGTTGATTCACGAATTTATGAGGCGGCAAAAAAGATGCTTACCGATGCAAAAAAAGCAGGACTGCATGTTAAAATTTGTTCGGCTTACCGTTCGGTTGAACGACAGCAGCAGGTGTTTGGTTCTTCGATGAAAGAGCGAGTAAATGAAGGAATGAGTTATTGGGATGCATATGAAGAAACAGTGTTGAATGTTGCACTTCCGGGAACAAGTGAACATGCATTGGGACTGGCACTGGACTTGGTCTCCAACGAGTATACGGAATTGGATGAACGTCAGGAAAACACTGCAGAAGCAAAATGGCTGAAGGACAATTGCCATAAATACGGATTTATTTTGCGTTATCCGCCGGAAAAAACGAATATTACGGGAATTATATACGAGCCATGGCATTATCGTTATGTAGGCGTAGAGGATGCAACAGAGATTATGAAGCTTGGTGTTACGCTGGAAGAATATTTACAGGATTATTATTAGGTCTAATTTTCGGACAAGGTGAATAAAGTGAGTAGTAGACGAGATTTGAAAGGAGAACAAATATGGAGAATACTACTCAATATTTATATGAATATGAAAATGGAGAGCGTGTGCGTAATATCGGTTGCATGAAAATAGAGAAAAAGATGAATCAGTGTATGGTGCAGATTTACGCAAATAACGTGGATGACATTCAGGGAGTGCTGTTCCGAAAAGAAAATGGTGAAACGTATCTTGGATGCCGGGAGGAAAATCTGCTTCCGGTAAAGACCGCAGAAGTGGACACTTATATACAACCGAAAAAAACTGTTTATGAGAAAATGAGCAGACAGGATATCTCACGTTTTCCACGAAAGGAGTGGCGTGTGGCTAATAACAGTTTTCTTCTGCATGGTTATCATAATTATCACCACCTGTTGTATATGGAGGAAGATGGAAAAGTTTGGCTCGGTGTGCCGGGAATTTTTCATGAAAAAGAACAGATTGCAGCTCAGTCATTTGGATTTCCGGAATTTCGCAGAGTGACAGATTCAGATTTGAAACTGGAAGATAATGAAATGAATACATATGAAGACTTTGGGTATTGGTGCCGGCAGATACCGACAACATAAGGTGCAAAAAAGGTATGATGAGAGAAGATGAAAAATATATGAAGGAGGCCCTCAGACAGGCAAAGAAAGCGTATGCAATCGGTGAGGTTCCGATTGGCTGTGTGATTGTCTATGAAGGAAAAATCATTGGCAGGGGCTATAATCGAAGAACGACAGATAAAAATACATTGGCTCATGCTGAGTTGATGGCAATAAAAAAAGCCGGTAAAAAGATGGACGATTGGCGGCTGGAAGACTGTACTATGTATGTTACACTGGAACCATGCCAGATGTGTTCTGGGGCGATTGTGCAATCGCGAATGAAAAAAGTAGTGATTGGCTGTATGAACCCCAAGGCAGGGTGTGCCGGTTCTATCTTGAATCTATTGCAAATGGAAGCATTTAACCATCAGGTGGAGATAGAGATTGGTGTGCTTGGCGAGGAGTGCAGCAATTTAATGAAGACCTTTTTCAGGGAACTGCGTGAAAAAAAGCGTCAAGAGCATTGACATTTATGGGAAAAGAATAGTATAATGAATACTCGTGCAGCCGGGGTGTTAGCGGTACCTTGTACCTACAATCCGCTATAGTAGGGGTGATGTTG
>CAZXQK010000131.1:0-4251 GCA_964642785.1 uncultured Faecalimonas sp. | reverse complement strand
TAATACTGGAACGGACAGGTCATCGGGCGCAGTGCGAATACCTCTTTGTCTTTCTCTTCATCTCCGAGTACAAACATACCTTCTTTATAGTGTCCCCAGTGACCGGAAATCTTGTACAGGTCAGATTTTGCCATTAACGGTGTCTTTGTACGTACATATCCCCATTCTCTATCTTCCACATCTTCTATCCAGCGTTGCATTTTCTGAATCATTTTTGCACCCTTTGGCATCAGAAGCGGAAGTCCCTGTCCGATAACATCTACGGTTGTGAACAGCTCCATTTCACGTCCCAGTCTGTTATGGTCACGCTTCTTGATATCTTCCAAATGTTCCATATGCGCAGCCAAATCTTCTTTGTTATCATATGCAGTTGCATAAATACGCTGTAACTGTGCTTTGTTAGAATCCCCTCTCCAATATGCCATAGAGGAAGAAATCAGTTTAAATGCCTTAATCGGTTTTGTACTCATCAAGTGTGGTCCTGCACAAAGGTCCACAAAATCCCCTTGCTTATAGAAGGAAATAATGGAATCTTCCGGAAGGTCACAAATCAGTTCCACTTTATATGGTTCTTCTTTTTCTTCCATCAATTGGATTGCTTCTGCTCTCGGCAATGTGAATCTTTCCAATTTGAGATTCTCTTTTACAATCTTTTTCATTTCTTTTTCGATATCTGCAAGTTCTTCCTGCGTGAACGCACTTTCCCTGTCAAAATCATAATAAAATCCGTCCTCAATCGCCGGTCCGATTGCAAGTTTCGTATCCGGATACAGACGTTTCACTGCCTGAGCCATGACATGTGATGCGGTGTGTCTGAAAACTCTTTTCCCTTCCTCATCCTTAAAGGTAAGGATTTCCAATTCACAATCTTCCTTCACTTCGGTTCTAAGGTCTACCACTTCACCATTTACTTTTCCGGCACATGCCGCTCTCGCAAGCCCTTCACTAATTTCTTTTGCGATGTCAAGTATGGACATACCCTGTTCAAATTCCTTGCTTGAACCATCTTTCAACATTACTTTCATTTTTGTTTACCTCCTGTCTGATATTTGCCTATGGGTACAAAAAAGCACCCTCAGACAACACATTATTCGTTGTATAAGGGTGCATTATCTCGCATAACACACGGTTCCACCTTACGATTTCACTTTGATTCTTTAACGCAGAATTACGGTAGCGCTTCAATCACGCACAGCTCAGGAGTGGTCTTCGCCGTTTTTCCATATAAGAAACTCTCACCAAATGTCTCTCTCTCTGGATATTTCCAAACAGTTACTCTTTCCGTCGTCGCTTTTCAAATACAAAAACATTATAGACGTTGTTTTTCTGCTCGTCAACTAAATTTGTAAAATCTGTTATTTTATTTTTCCGCAAGAAAACGATACACACCTGCTGTCCACCCCATCATCTCCGGCGTGTCATATTCCGATGTTACAGATACTGTTCCCTGCTTTGCATCGTATTTTTCCCACAGAGCACCACTTTGTTCAAAACATCTCTCCACAGTATTCATATACTTCTCTGCAATTCGATCTGCCTCCGCATTAAGCCCGATTCTTTTTAATCCTGTGTAACAGAAATACACATTGCTCGGCCACATGCTCGGATAATCCCACTGCAGATATTCCACATTTTCTCCCCGATACTCACAGGCAGATATGCCATGTTCCAGTTCCAATTTCTCCAGAAGTTTTTTAGCCGCCTCCCTGTCATCTGAAATTCCTACTGCATAAGGGTAAAACGAAGCACAACTGCCAATAGGTGACAATACATTTTCTTTGTAGTTATAATCGTAGAAAATGCCGTTTTCAGAATTCACCATCAATTGTTCCATCTTTTCTTTTCGCTCTTTTGCAGATTGCTGATACCGTTTCGCTTTCTCTTCATTACCAAAAATAGTATGAATCTGTGACAAAATCTGTTCTACATCATAAAGCAGACAGTTCAAATCCAGATGAGCAAATTTCCTGCTTGCAAACCGATGCCCTTCCATATCAAATCTCGGATTGAAATCCCATCCGCTTTCCGCAATTGCCATTAAATCCTTTATTAATTCCACCTGTTCATCCACTGTATCACGAAATTCTTTTACACGTTCTGACAACCATGAATAATCATCTTTCGCCCGACTTCTCAAAATCTCCGAATCGTAACCGTTCAATCCACACGGTGTATTTCTGTCCAATTGGAAAAATTCATATTCCTTCTCCATGGCATAAATGTATTTCTCCAGAATCCTTTTTTCTCCCGTATACTGATACAGATCCCATACTCCCCGTGAAAACAGCGGTGGCTGGCTTCGATCTGTTAAATAATTGGAATTTGGCACATATCCAAGATTTCGGATAAAGTAATCCATGATATCCAGATTATTTTCCACCTGATCGGCATGTCCGTCTGCCAGAAAACCTAAATTGGTAAAGTACGTGTCCCAGTAAAAGAAATCCGTATACATGTCTTTCACATTTGCACATGGCACACTGTATGGTCGCGGCAAACGTATTATTCCATGATTTTTTTCCTCCGGAGAATGAATGGTGTCCTGCCATCTGTTCTTAATATATTCGTTTACTTCCTGTCTCACATTCATGTCTGTTTCCTCCTAATGTTCACCAATATACCCTATAATACTTGACGCATTTGCATAAATCTCTGCCTGACCGTCTGCAATGACAACTAACGTCGGTGCCTGACGGATACCAAACCGTGCCACAAGTTCCGGGGCTTCGTCCGCATCTATTTTTTCATAAGCAATATTTGCATCTTCCAGCATACCACACACGATCCTGCAGTTTGGACAAGTCTTTGTTGTGAATAAAAGCGTCCGATTTTCTGTCAAATGGGAGTTTGCAATGTCATATACTTTTCTTTCTTTATACTCCTGTGCTTTTCCGTCATTCCAGTTCTGCACCGGTCTGTAGTAGCCGGTAATGCGGCTGTAAACTTCCGTCGTACCTCCACAGTGCGGACAAGTGTACTGCTCTCCTGACAAATATCCATGGTCTTTGCAGATAGAATAAGTCGGTGACAAGGTATAATACGGCAATTTATAATTTTCCGCAATCTTGCGAACCAAATCTGCCGCTGCTTTCCAATCCGGAAGTTTTTCACCCAAAAATGCATGGAACACCGTTCCTGAAGTATAAAGTGTCTGCAACTCATCCTGAATATCCAGAGCCTCAAAAATATCAGCCGTATATCCTACCGGAAGATGAGAACTGTTTGTATAATACGGTGCTCCATCCTCTTCCCCTGCTGTGATAATCCCCGGATATCTTGCCACGTCATGTTTTGCCAGACGATAGGTTGTTGATTCTGCCGGAGTAGCTTCCAGATTGTAAAGGTCTCCATACATTTCCTGATAATCAGAAAGACGCTCTCTCATATGATTCAACACAGTTTTCGTAAATTCCTGCGTTTTTTCATGTGTCATGTCTGCCTGCAGCCATTTTGCATTTAAACCTGCTTCATTCATTCCCACCAGACCAATGGTCGAGAAGTGATTGTTAAAAGTTCCCAAATATTTCTTTGTATACGGATACAAACCTTCATCCAATAATTTTGTGATAATCGTACGTTTGATACTCAAAGAACGGGCTGCAATATCCATCAGGCGATCCAATCTTCTGTAAAATTCACTTTCATCATTGGAAAGATAAGCAATTCTCGGCATATTAATCGTTACAACACCAACGGAACCGGTACTTTCCCCGCTTCCGAAGAAACCGCCGGATTTCTTACGAAGTTCACGCAAATCCAATCTCAGACGACAGCACATACTTCTGACATCACTAGGTTCCATGTCACTGTTAATGTAGTTTGAAAAATATGGTGTCCCGTATTTCGCTGTCATTTCAAACAATAAACGGTTATTTTCCGTGTCGGACCAGTCGAAATCTCCGGTAATGGAATAAGTCGGGATTGGATACTGGAAACCGCGTCCGTTGGCATCACCCTCTATCATGATTTCCAGGAATGCCTTATTGACCATGTCCATCTCTTTCTTACAGTCTTTATATTTGAAATCCATTTCTTTTCCGCCGACAATCGCCGGAAGTTCTGCCAAATCATTCGGAACTGTCCAGTCTAAGGTAATGTTGGTAAACGGAGACTGGGTTCCCCAGCGGCTTGGTGTATTGACGCCATACACAAAAGATTCCACACATTTTTTCACCTGTTCATAACTCAGATTATCCACTTTTACAAATGGTGCAAGATAAGTATCAAAGGAAGAAAATGCCTGTGCCCCTG
>CAZXQK010000130.1:0-4282 GCA_964642785.1 uncultured Faecalimonas sp. | reverse complement strand
ACACACCCGGACATTATATCTGTTTTGCAGACTGATCAGCATCAAACTGATGTTGCAATACTGCTACCTGCTCTCCTGTGGCGGCATCAAGCACATGCCCCGTAAACCAGTCACTGCCTTCGCCTGCCGTATCACCGCCAATACAATATTTGTTCACACGTGGTGTATTCGGAAGTTGGTAAATCTTTATATAACCATTTCTGTCCGACATCCACCGGATACCTGTAATCTTAAGTCCGTCATAGTCATACAGAAAATATCCCACTTTTAACGGTTTTGTAATCTGCATCATACGTGCAAGCAGTTTCTCTGTATCAAATACATTCTTTCCGGACAACAGGAAGGCTTCCTGCGGTGTACAAGGATACTCCTGCTTAATCTTGTCTTTATCAATAAATCCTTTGTATTTCTTATAGTACCAGTATAACTGTTCCGATTCCAGATGCACTTCATCTCTGAGCCATTTCAAACGCTCAAAAATCCAGTCACCCTGACTGTCAATATCCGCTTCAAATTCAGTGTACACTGAATCTGACGGGAATTTCAATCTGTATTCCGGTGTCTTCCACCATGCATAAAAACAATTGATATGTTCCCCGCTGTCCCACATGGTTTTGTAGTCATTAAATCCATTGGCTGTCGTCTCATATATCTTGATACAGTCTTTCGTAAATGCCTGTCCAAGTGCCGCCTGAATCGGTGATATCCCGTCTTTCCAGAATGCACACTCAGAACCGTGAAAGAAATTGACGGTTCTGGAACGTCCTACGTCCTTTGTTGCCGTATCTACCGCCCAACTGCTGTTTAATCTTGAAAACAGCAATTGTCTCCGGTTATTAAACTTCTCTGTCGGTTTTAACAGTTCCGGAAGCTGTGAATAGGGATATTTCGCTTTGTTCTGAAAAATGGCTTCTGTGTTACTTCCCTCATCAGCAAGCGTGAACCCCTCAAAGTTACGGTTCAAGATACTGCATGCCAACTGATAAGCCGTTACAAATGTGGTGAATCCCTGCTGCCGTCCTTTCAGGATCAACAATGAGATTTCCGATATTTTCCCTTCTGCGTAATCTTCTTTCGCCCGGTTCAATGTCCCAACGAACTCTCTCTGTACGGCATTCAGAAAGAATGGTCTCGTTTTCTTGTCTTTATCAACTACAATAAACTCCAGTTCAATCAGTTTCTCCGGATACGCTCTTACCTCTTCCCGCAACTTTGGATTTCTCGTTAACTCTACTGCAACCGCCTTCTGAAACTGCTTATCAAACTCAATATCATGAAGTATTTCCCACTTCTCCCGGCGCTTTGCAATCAGATAATCAGCAGTATAGGTCATTGTATCAAATCCTCTAATTTGGTACTGATTTCCGCATCCACCGTCTTCTTATCCTTCCAGCCGTCAAAGTTATTTGCCAGACTGAATTTCGCACCGTTTGCACCTTCCTTATCGAACAGCCTTTCTTCGGTGTATTGCTCTATACGTGCGTACGCGCGCGTTATCGTGTCCAAAAATTCTTCTTTGCCTTTGTAATTTAACAAAGACTGCCTGCTGGAGAATCCCAACGCTAAGGCAAGCCCTGTTGTAGTTGGAGGACGCTGTCCGACAAGAATCGGTCTGTCATGTTTATCCAACACATAATTGCCGTCATCATCTTTCAGATACGTACCTTCACACTCTAAAAAATATTCATCTATCTTCGCCTGCAGTTGCTTTTTACTGGTATATTTCGGCGGTCTTCCGACCTTTTTGTCTGACATAGTTCTCACCTCGATTCTGTCACGACTGCTGCCATCTTCATTTTTTTGCAAAAAAGAAACACGCTGCTTTCGTCACTGCAACGTGCTTCTTTCTTACGAGGGAACAATCAATGAGCAAACAAATGTGTTTGGCTTTACACTTTGTTCAGTTTATACTATAGCATGTTTTATCGGGACAAAAAGGACAAAAGGGACAAACTTTTGTTTTTACATAAAAAAACAGATGAATATTACTCCACCTGTTTTAACAAATCTTCACGACGACAAGAGAACTTTTTAAATGCATTTTCGATTTTATTACTATCGTACTCTTTATCAATAATTTCTCCCAATGGTACAACTATATAATCTTTCAACTATTTTAATGCTTTCTGAAGAACATCCTGTAGTTCTTCTTCATGAGTAAAATTCGTTTGAAAATCTTTCCTTAGTGTGGGAGTCACTCTTCTAGTCATTTCGTATACAAATCCTCTTGCTTTTTCCGATTTGACTTTAAAATCTTTTCCAAAAGTTGATGTTGCCATTCCCTCGACCTCCTTACTCATCTGGAGCCACATTCTTTGTTATCACTTCTCATCATGTAAACACACATCTTTTTGTTCTTTCATTATATCCATTTTCTCAAAAAAAGCAATACATTTCAACAAAAGTTCATATTTTTCATAAAATCCAATATAGCAATTACAAATCTCGTATTAACATACGCCTTCTAATCATTGTACTTCATAAACCTATAAAATTCTTTCTTCACACTATCCCCTGTCGCTTTCCTTCCAATCCTTGCCGCCACCTGCTCCCACGTCATTCCCTCGAACACCTTGTATCGGATAATCCTCTGCATTCTGTTTGGTATCGTATTCAGCCACTCCTCCACCTGCTGTCGCAGTTGTTCCGCTGATTTCTTGCGTTCCTCCAGTGTCTTCTCATACATCCGGACGGTGACATCATCATTGTATGTGAACCTGCTGCCCTGGATCACGAAATGTTTCTTCTCATACGGATATTCCGGATTGCTTCCGGATACATTGGTCTGTATAACTTCTTTCTTTTTTCGTTGTAATTCTTTTATATGCCTTTCTGTCTCCCTGATATTCTCACAGGCATCTATGTAATCATTCAGTATCCTTTTGTCCATCGGAATCACCCCTTTTTATTTCATATAGCTTTCTGTGAAACCATTCCTTTGCTTTCCTTCCTGTTGACCGCTTTACCATCGCTTCATGATGGCTTTCATTATTGATTCGCTGAAGTTTCGATACTCCCATATGCAACTCTCCTTTGCTTCACGTACTCAAGATACTCTAACGTACTCATGACCGGCAGTCATTTCTTCTCTTTTGGCTTATAAAAACTACAGTTCCGGTTCATGCAGATTAATTCCGTCATGACTGTACAATCACATTCGTACTTGTCATATGCGAAGCAGTCTGCTTTGACTTTCAAACCGCCCTGAATACGTGCTACACGTTTCGTTCTTTTTTGTATTTTCTTGTCATCTTCTTTCATTCTTTCTTCCTCCCACAACTGCATCCGTCTCCTTCTTCCAGCCACCTTGTCATACCGTCTGCCATTCTGCAGAATCTACCATGTTCATTCTCTGCCATGTATTCACATTCATCACATAATACTATCTTACTGTGCTTTTTCATGAGAATCCCTGCATTGCTGGTATCAAATCTGTTGAGAACCGTATATTTTCGCTCCACCTTCCGAATCAGTTCCCACAGTCCGCATATCATACACTCCGTGTCCAGTTCTCCCTGTGTTCTGCATTCTCTCCGATACCGGCATCTGTTACAGACAAATTCACGAAGTGTTTCCAACAGATGGTTCATGTCTGTCGATCTATCTCTGGTATCCTCATAGGCTGCCAGCTCTTCACATATGTTATGACTAACCTCGCATGTATCACATTTGTTACTGCTGCCGAATCCATCACATCGTCTGAAGCATTCCGGATAGTATGCGTCTCCCTGTTTATTTCTCGCTGTCAACCTGTTCATCTTTTTTCCCTCTCTTTCTTGCCGTAATAAATACGACTGCTGCCCCAATCGTGATCGTCAATGCAATCACTGCTGCCTGCGTGACCGTTATGATTTTATGTATCATTGCCAGTGCAAGGACCAGCATCCCTACTGAATATGCCATGTCCATTCTATTCCTCCTTTACGTACAGTTCGTGTGTTCCCTCCAAGAGTTTCTTTTCTTCGTCTTCCAGTTCTAAACCATATAATTCTAACAAGTCGAAGATTGCCCTTTCATTTTCGGCATACGCCGGAACATATTCGCCCATCCATGTGATGTAACTTGGACTTTCACTGATGCTTCTCCAAAGAACCACCAACATTTGATTATTAAAAGTCTGTCTGTCAAAGTATGCATACGCTTCCTTTGTTTCTTCTTCCGTATAGCCGCCGTCTTTTTGGGTATAGAAACTGATAATCCCACTGCGATAGCAACTGATTCCCTGTTTTATGGCGGCATCCAGTATCTGTTTTCGCAAAATATCTGTATCCTTTTGCGGTGC
>CAZXQK010000129.1:0-4319 GCA_964642785.1 uncultured Faecalimonas sp. | reverse complement strand
ATTAAAACTGAGCGAATTAGTAACCGGCACCGAAAAAGCGAAATCACTCTTTCATGATATGATGCAACAAGCTTCTGAACAATTCGGTTTTGAAGCAAACGATATGCCGCTTATGATTGAAGCAGTACCGGCTTCTCCAGATTCTGTCGTACTCATCATTACTAAAGTTGATGATCCTGAAGAACTGGACCATAAGTTTTCTAAGTTCGGAACATCTCCAAATGTTTTGGACAAATTAGAAGGCGCAGATGAATTTCTCGACTTGTTAAATAAAGTGAAGGACGCTGTTTCAGATACGGTAAAACAAGTGACTGAAAAAGAAGATACACAAAAGCTTCCAAAGATACGTTTATTTTCTTTCTCTACGCTCGACTGTGTAATACTAGCCAGCCGGACATTGGGAGATTTGTATCAGGGCACAAATACTTTATATAAAGATACGCCAAACGATGTGTATATTTTAGCACTGACACAATCAGACCATTCTACTACAGAATTTAACAAGTTCTGTAATATGTTATCTGAATATGGCTGTTCGGAAAAAGCTTCCCCTGCCATACTGGCATACTGTGAAGAACACTGCGAAATCATTGTCGCCGCAAATGCAATACAGGAGTTAAGTCGTATTTAATATTTGTTTATCACCCAAAAAGGTCGCAGGCAAAACTGCCTGCGGCCTTTCTTATTATCTCTTATGCATTAGCCTTTAAAAAAGCATTGATTTTTTCAACGATTACTTCCGGATCAATTCCATGTACCATAGCTGCCTCTCCGATTGATTCAGCCTGTGCAGATGGACATCCAAGACAGTGCATTCCCATTTCCATTAAAATCGGTGCTACATTTGCATTTTCCTGCAGAAGTTCACCAATTGTTGTGTCTTTATTAATCATGTCAATTCCTCCTTTGATTTTTCGCTTTTATATTATAATACGTTTTTTATTGCGTCGCAATATGTTCCTCATAAGTTTTCGTAAAAATATGACTTCCGTCATTCTTATCCGGATTTGTATGATAGTAAAGATATTCATGTTCCTCCGGATGCAATGCTGCCTCCAAAGACAATACTCCCGGATTCGCAATCGGTCCTGCCGGCAACCCTTTATTTATATAAGTATTATATGGAGAATCTATTTTTGTATCCTCGTAAGTTACCGTTGTCTTGTCATAAATTCCGTTTGTCAACGGATAAAGTACTGTCGGACACATTTCCAGACGCATATCTTTTTTCAAACGATTTTGGATAACTCCGGCAACCGTTGCCCTCTCACTGTCAATCATGGTTTCACGCTCAATAATGGAGGCCTCTGTCACTACCTCATACACTGTTTTTCCCAATTCTTTCATCTGCTCCTGCATCGCCACAGTAAATGTTGTATCAAATTGGTCCAGCATGACCGTTACGATATCCTCCGCTGTCATTTCATCACTGATTGCGTAAGTTTCCGGGAACAAAAAGCCCTGCAGCCGATAAATAACACCGGCATTTTCCGGAAAATCTTTCAAAAACCAATAATCATACTCGTTTTGAACTGCTTCCAAAAAATCGCTCTCCGTACAAATTTCCTCTTTTTCCAACTTCTCTGCAATCAGCTCGATGGTATAGCCTTCCGGAACAGTAAACATTTTCTCTTCCTTCAACGCTCCACCATTCGTCAGATCTTCTATAATGGTCTGAAGACCGGAATCCTTATACAGAGTAAATGTTCCATATCTCAGTTTTGCTCCGACTCCCATACTTCTTGCCTTCAAAAAAAATGCAATCCTATAATGTATCAGCCCCGCTTCTTTCAGTTTTCCTGCAATCTCCCAAGATCCTTCCCCCTGTTCAATCTCGACGGTCACTGTTTCTTTCGTACCTTTTCCGTTACTGTGATACTCAACCAGAATCGAACCAATGATAAATGCTGCTATTAAAAACACAACCCCTACGATACTAAGTACAATTTTCTTCTTCATGATACCTGTCCTCCTACTCGTTACCTCGCCATCTCCCAATATACAACAATTTCCCGCATATGAAAAGTCTTCTTTGAATTGTCAGACTAATTTTTCAAACTTTTCACTGTATTTCGACTACTCAAATGTCAAGATTTATGGCGATTTTTTTCGACAAAATATGATTTTCATAATATCTGAACAAAACATTTGTTCTTTTTCAATGCAAAATTATCCACATTTTTATCCCTCTTTTTTGTGGATAATGTGGATAACTTTGTGGATAACACGATTTTATCACGTTTTTTTCAACTTTTAATGTGGATAACTTTTAAAAAGCCTTTTGACAAATTTCTACAAAAAAACAGATATTTGTATATTTTGTACAAATATCCGTTTGCAGATTTTTTCACGTTTTCATCGTACAGTTTTCATATTCAATTAAAAATTCTTCTTACCGTAATAATTTTTCTTGCATACAAATCTGACATTCCGATACCTTTTCTCTCATTGATTGCATTTACAACCTGACCATTTCCGGCATAGATACCGACATGTCCCGGAAAACAAACGATATCCCCCGGCTGAATGTCACTTAAACTCACTTGACGTCCCACATTTCTCATACTATAAGAGGAATGTGGAAGACTTACTCCATAATGTTTATACACGCTCATGACAAAACCTGAGCAGTCAGCTCCTCTTGTCAGGCTCGTCCCGCCATAAACATAAGGATTTCCGACAAATTGTCTTGCGTAGGTAACCAAATCCGTACCTCTCTGACGACGTGCAGCTTCTTCTGCTGCTTTCTTTGCTTCCTCTGCCGCAATACGAGCCGCTTCCTCAGCAGCAAGTCTTGCCAATTCTGCCTCTTTTGTCTCACCAACTGAAAACGCATTTTCAATTTCTTCATCCGACAACGCAGTCAAATCCTCAGCCGGATAAACAGTTGCCAAAATTTCTGATGCCCTCAGAACAGCGTCTTCTCCGGTAATCAATGTTTCTGTCTTCACATAACCACACACATCACCGGATGTTATCTTACTCCAAATATCCCCTCGCTCCAAAAGTTTCACTTCTGACGTTGCAAATACCTTTCCAAGCCATTCACCGGATTCATCTGTTGTTTCATATACAAATGCGTATGAATCAGAAAGCTTCACAAATACCTTTCCAACTAATTTGTCATGAAATTGAATTTCTTCAACACTTGCCACCTTAATTGTTTTCTCTGTATTTCCTTGTTTTTGAATTTCGACAACTGCATTCTTTAAACAATTCTGGTCGATTTGCGTTTCTTCCTTTGTCAGTCCAAAAAAACTGACTCCATTTGCAGCAAAAATCTGCTCAGCCGGAATCAAAACAGCACCAACTAATGTTGCAATTGTAATTCCTTTTTTTACGAATTTGAAATTCATAAAACCCTCCATTACATTTTTATTTCTATTTGTTACGCAAATGTTACATTTGCCATGTTTGTCATTATAGCAATACACATACATGATGTCAATATTTTCTGTAACATTTGCGTAACATTTGTAACATCTCACAATTTTACAGAATAAAAATCGTTCAACCTCACATATTACTATTGACAAAAAGATTTCTCTCCTATATATTATAATCATAGTAATTATTACTATTATTAAATTCAGAGGAGGTTCGGATTTGGCAGTTCTAAAATATAGCAGACAAAGGGAATCAATCAAAGAATATTTAAATCATTCTACAGAACACCCCACTGCCGATATTGTTTATACAAGTGTGCGACAGGAATTTCCTAATATTAGTTTAGGCACTGTCTATCGTAACTTGAATCTTTTAGCAGATTTAGGAGAAGCGATCAAGATTACCACACCAAACGGAGGGGTTCATTTTGATGGGCGTACAGCACCGCATTATCACTTTTGTTGTAATGAATGTGGAAATGTAATTGACCTTGATATGGAAGATCTCACTTGTATTAATGAAATGGCGGGCAAAAATTTTGATGGGGTAATAGAAAGTCATACCATGATGTTTTATGGGACTTGCAAAAATTGTTTAAAAAAGCATTGACAGATACAATATGTTATGCTAAATTAATATCAGTAACTATTACTGTTTTAGTTACGAGGAGAAAAAATAAAATTTATTATAAAGGAGAAGAAAATTATGAAAAAATTTGTTTGTACAGTATGTGGCTATGTTCACGAAGGAGATTCTGCACCGGAGGTATGTCCGGTATGTAAGGTGCCAGCAGAAAAATTCATTAAACAGGAAGAAAATACTTTATCATGGGCTGCAGAGCACGTGGTAGGTGTTGCTGAAGGCGCTCCGGAAGATATCATCATGGATTTAAGAGCAAACTTCGAAGGCGAATGCTCAGAAGTAGGGATGTA
>CAZXQK010000128.1:0-4320 GCA_964642785.1 uncultured Faecalimonas sp. | reverse complement strand
TTCGATAACAGAACCAGACTGCGCACATCCAACGACCTGACCGGCATCGCGTCCTGCCGTAATGGTAGTGTTCTCAACTTTGCAGTTCTTTACGGTGCCAGGATTACCAGTCATACCAACAATACCGCCTGCCTTATCACCACAGAAGGTATCATCTATGTGTGTAGCAACAACTTTGCAGTTCTTTGCGGTACAGTTCTCGATAATATCGCTACTACCTGTATTCTGGAAATAGCCCGCTACAACACCGACATAGTGAGAACCGGTAACAGTCACATTTTCAAAAATAACATTCTTCACAGCACCACTGAGCCAACCAAAGAAGCCGACACCGTAGCCAATGTTATCCTCGCCATTATAATTGGTGGAAATAGTTCTAATTTCAGTAGGTGTATGGGACTTGATCTTTAGGTTTTTAATGGTGTGATTATTGCCATCAAAAATACCATAGAACTCCTGCATTTTACCACCGAGATTCTCGTTCTGACCGATAGGATACCATTCTGCATTCTTGAGGTCAATATCGGCGGTAAGTTTAACGGTATATCCGTTGAAACCGTTGTAATTCTCATTGACCTGATCCGCAAACCATTTCAAACCGGTTGTATTTGAAATAAAATAAGTTTTGCCCTGTTTTGCAACACCGTTAGCAACATAGGTTGCATCTGTAACAACAGTAACACTTTCAGCGGTGTTGTTTATAGCAGTTGTGCCTGTGTTCTCATATCCGATGATTGCACCGCATTCATCTTCTTTACAGTAAACATTGCAGTTTTCAGCATGACAATCTGTTATAGTTGAGTTCAATGTATAACCTGCAATTGCACCGACTTTTTTAGTTGCGTAGACAGTACAGTCATAAACATTACAATTAATAACGGTAGAGTTATCACTTGCTGCACCAACAAGCACACCAACTTGCTTCTGACCGATTACCGTAGCACCGCTTACATTCAGGTTTTTGACAGTTGCTCCATAAAGATAGCCAAATAATCCTGCATAATATTCCGCATTTGAATTGTCGATGACAAAATTGCTGATGGTAAATCCTTGTCCGTCGAAACTTCCTTTAAACTGAGTACTTCCATCATTACCAAATCCTGTAACCTTAGCACCACCTAAATTAATATCGTTTTCAAGAACATAATTTCCGAAACAATAATCATTACCTTGATAACCTACCATAATTGGAGAAGCATGCTCCATAGCATAGACCAACTCCGATGCATTTGTAATACGATACACACCATCTTTCTTTTGAGGTTCTGTCTTAGTTACACCATCCCAAGGAATATCATAACCTGCATCCTTATCATATTGATTGTCGTTGCTATCATACTCTACAGTATCTTGTGTTGCATACACGGTAATAGAAATACCTTCAATGCTCTTTCCCTGATATGCATTTCCAGCAGACTCTTGCATATGACCGCTGATGGTAAATGTTCTTTTTTCCTTAACAGCCAAAGATTTTTCAACGGCAGCATCATAAGCAACAGTTCCATCCTTAATTGTCCAGTCGATAACCTTGTTCAATTCAGCATCGCCTTTGATACCGGTAATTGCAACCTTGTACTTCAATGCAAGATTGCCCTTATTCACGATACGAAGTTCCGGAAGACAGTATGTACATCCTGGTTCCCAAAGGATTGCTTCGTTTTCTTTTGCATCCTTTGCTTTTACGAAGTCAAGAGTTTTGCCCTCGGCGGATTCCCATGTTGTCGGAGTACCGTCTTCGTTCCATGCTGTTGCCACTTCAAGAGCAACATCAAGCGTACCTGCCTGAATCTTGTTGACACTCGTTGAAGCCGTGTCTGTGAACCACGCAAACGTAGTTCCGATGAGCATTGCAACGCACATGAACATTGCAAGTGCACTGGATACCAATGCTCTTTTTGTTGTTTTGCTGTTTGTCATTGCATTTTCCTCCTCTTATGAATTTTCTAATGACTTTTTTGTGTAATGAAAGCGTTATGTGATTACGCTCACAACTACACAAATATAATTATAGAAAATTTTGTGACATAATGCAATAGTCAGAAAACATAATTATAAAAATATCTTGCACCGGTTATTTTTATGGCATCCGGTTTTTATACATTTGAATGAAATTATTTATAATTCTTTTCGCCGTTTACAGTACCGTCTACACCATCATAGATATAACCTGCGTGATAAGGTCCTGTAGAACCTACTTTACCAGTATTAGTATCTTCGCCTGTAACCTTCCAGAAGACACCATTAGAAACTGTTGCTTCTCCATAACGTGCACACAGACCCACACCGTTTGTGATATTGAAAGTACCGGCGTTGATAGTAATCACGTCACCTTTATGAGCCATATATACACCGCAGGCAATATAGCCGGAAGTTACGATGCTACCGTTGAAAGTACCGCCGTTGATGGTGATTTCGTTACCGGAATAATTGTCTGTACCATTAGTACCAACAACATAGTTATCTGCACTTGTATAAGTACCGCCGTTAATCACAACGATACCGCCATTCATAGCACCAACGCAGGATTCTTTTGCATTAATTATACAGTCGTTAAGTGTTACCTTTGAATACTCACCGGTATCACCTTCTGCACGTCGAGCATAAACACCATGTCCACTTGTGGATGCATCAATCACACAATTTGTTAAGGTCAAATCAGATCCGTTACTTGCCCAAACCAAATTGTTGCAGTTACCGGTAATAGTGCCGTTGCTGATCGTTACAGTTGCACCATTGGTTGTCATCAAAATGTTATTGCTGTCCAGATTCAATGTCATGCCATTCAGATTGATGTCAACATCATTTTCAATGTATGTCGCTTTGCGTTCCTTTGAATCCTTTTTGCCATTTTCAACCTTATCAACACAGGTAGACAGATTTACATCATTTGTCAGAACAACCGAGCCACCGTTACCCAACGCACTAAGCAGTTCAGTTTCGTTAGAAACAGGTTTTGCGTAGGTTGCCTCTTCATCGTATTTGTTTGTAGTGCTATCGTACTCAACATTATCCTGTGTTGCAAATACGGTAATACCGAGACCGGTAAGTTCTTTACCCTGATACTTGTTACCTGCTTCTGCCTTCATATGTCCTTGAATATAAAGAATATCTTTTCCGATTTCACCAGCTTTGAGATTACCGACAAATTTGTCAAGTTCGACAGCGGTACCATCACTCTTTACAACCGAGAATTCAATTACGTCAAGTAACTCTGCATCGCCGGTAACTCCATTAAGTACAAAAGCATACTTAAGAGCAAGATTGCCTTTGTTGGCAATTCTGAAACCTTCTGTCTTAAAAGTAGCATTAGGTTCCCAGAGAATGTTTTCCCCTTTTTTTTCATCGGCAGCAACAAATTGAAGTCCTTGGTTGACGATGGACTCATCGGTGTCTGCACTTATGATATCCACTTTAAGTGTACCTGCCTGAATCTTGTTGACACTCGTTGATGCGGTGTCCGTGAACCACGCGAACGTAGTTCCGATGAGCATTGCAACGCACATGAACACTGCAAGTGCGCTGGATACCAATGCTCTTTTTGTTGTTTTGCTGTTTGTCATTGCATTTTCCTCCTCTTATGAATTTTCTAATGACTTTTTTTGTGTAATGAAAGTATTGTATGATTACGCTCACAACTACACAAATATAATTATAGAAAATTCTGTGTCATAATGCAATAATCAGAAAACATAATTATAATAAATTTTCGTGTTATCCAAAAGAATGAGAGACGATTGGACTAGTTTTATAAGTTGTTACGGGAGTTGTCCTAAAGTTGTCCCGATTCGAGTAGACAAAGATCTCCCAACTAATAAACTTCTTCCCCAAGTTGAGGAGGAAGTGACTTTTTGCCATGTTAAACTTTGTGCAAAACTTTCCAATACCCTGCTCTCCGCGAACCTTCCCGACTAATCATCTTTTTATCACTCAAACTACTCAAGGTTCTTTTTATGGTAGCATCCGAGCAACTAAGTTTTTCAGCCATTGCTTTTCGTGTTAACAAATTATCTTCACACAACAATGTTATCACTGCCTTTTCCATATCAGTAAGTTCAAAATCTTTTGGGTCATCTTTTGGGTCATCTTTTGGGTCATTATGAACCAATAAATCCGGATGAATCGGTATTTCCACTGTCACAGCACGTCTGTCTTCATCCGTAAAGAATCTTGCTTTTGGCGAACCATTCAATCTTAATTCTTCCTGAATAGTTGGAATACCTGTAGACTTACCTTCTGACAAATCCAATTCTTTCAAAAATTCACCCAAACGTTTGTTACGATAATACCTGGAAGAAAATCTCTCTCCCCTTTCTATTACAC
>CAZXQK010000127.1:0-4325 GCA_964642785.1 uncultured Faecalimonas sp. | reverse complement strand
CTGAAACAGAGCAACAGGAAAATGAAGTAACAAAAGATTACAATTTACATGAAATGCTTCGCTCTAATAGTGCACTCAATGCTACTACAGAAAAAATCACGACCATTCAGACGGAACATGGTGGTCCGACAAACCAAGGAGGATATTTTGATGGAAAATATTATTGGCAGTCGTTTATCACCATGGTTGGTTGGGGGCAGACCGGTGGTGAGGTTGACAATGAAGTGACCATTGTAAAATGGGATATGGACTCGAATACCATTGTGAAAGAGTCAGAAAAATTACGACTCAATCACTGTAATGATTTAACATTCAATCCTAAAACCGGAAAAATCTATGTCTGCAATGCAACAGGGCGTAAGAACATTGTCAGTATCCTAAATCCAGATACATTGGAGGTGGAAGGAGAAATTGACCTTGGGTTTGAAATCTTCTCCATTAATTACAATGAATCCAGAAATCAGTATGTAGTAGGAATCGCAGGAGGACAGACATTCCGTGTTCTAGATGAAAATTTCAAAATTGTCGGAAATGAGGAAGATTATTTTGAACCGACAACCCGTACGATTGGTTACACTACTCAGGGAAACTGCTGTGATGACGATTATATTTATTTTATTCTGTATAATCCGAATGTAATTACAGTTTATGACTGGGACGGAAATTTTGTCAGTTGGATAAAACTGGATATTGCAAGCAGTATCGAACCGGAAAACATGTCATTGGTTGACGGGAAAATTTATTTTTGTACAAATGGAGCAGATGTGTATAAGGTTGATACGCTTGCACCGGAAGAATAAAAGGGAGAGAAAGTGATTATGAAGAAGAAAAGTTTGAAAAAAAGATTGTTGCCATATGCATTGTTGCTTCCTTCTTTTATTTTCTTTGTGGCATTTGTGTATTATCCGTTTGCAAAAACGATTTTCACTTCGTTTTCTGTTACAACGGAGATTGGTGAATTTGTGACATGGGCAGGATTGTCAAATTGGAAGAGAGTGTTTTCAAGTATGCAGTTTTGGAGCACGATAAAGAACACTTTTATCATGGCTGGAATCTGTCTTACTTTTGAACTTGGCATAGCAATGCTGTTTGCACTTATGAGTGCAAAGGAAAAGAAAGGGTCTAAAATTTATCAGACCTTATTTTCAGCACCTATGGTCATTGCTTCCACGGCAGTGGCGGCCATGTGGTCTTTTATGTTCCGACAGGATGGTGGAATCATCAATACTATTTTTCACGCAAATTGGGACTTGTTAAAAGATAAAGACAGTGCCTTGATTGTTGTATCTTTGATTACAAGCTGGGGAGCGATTGCAGGACAGTTTCTATGGCTGATGGTAGGATTTCGAAATGTACCGGATGATTTGATTGAGGCTTCTGTAGTAGATGGTGCAGGATGGTGGACGAGAACGGTAAAAATCATGATACCGATGGCGTCGCCGCAAATATTCTACGTACTGTTTACCAGCATCATCAGTGCGTTTAAGACGTTTACACAGATTAAATTACTGACATACGGAGGTCCGGCAGGAAGTACTACAACTTTGATGTGGCAGGTATACAACAATAATCAGAAAGGTTCTCCGGAACTGGCATGCTGTTGGTCATTGCTTTTGTTTGTCGTTATCTTCCTTGCAACCAGGATTCAGTTCATCTTTGAAAAGAAGATGGTGCATTATCAATAGAATTTTTGACAGGTAAAGGAGAAAAACAATGACTAGAAGAAGAAAGGAAATAGCAGGAGCGGCGGCAAAAATTTTGATTGGATTGGTTTATGCAATACCGGTCATTATGTGTTTTCTTTTCAGTATTCAGCCGAATAGTGAGATTAACACAATACCGAATCATTTTATTGCAGAAAATCCGACATTAGAAAACTTCAAGTATGTGTTAGAAAACATTCCGGTGTTTACGTATTTGAAGAATACTATGATTATGATTTTGATTGAAGTGCCAATTCAGATAATTATTGCAAGTATCAGTGCTTTTGTATTCGCATTTTTTGAATTCAAAGGTAAAAATTTGATTTTCGCAATTTATCTGACTACGATGATGGTGCCGGGTGAAACTACATTAATTGCCAAGTTTATGATGATCCGTAACATGGGGCTGATGAATACTTATCTCGGACTTACTATCGTAAGTCTTGTGGGAGCAGGAAGTATCTTTATGCTGCGTCAGAATATGATGTCACTTCCGAAGGAACTGTGGGAAGCGTCTGTTATGGACGGCTGTTCAGAATTAAAATATTTTTGGAAAGTGGTACTTCCACTTTGCAAACCTCTGATTGCCTCACAGGCAATTACATCCTTCATTGGTGTATTTAACTCTTACTTGTGGCCGATGATGGTATCAACGAAAGATGAGTTTTATACGGTGCAGGTTGGTATGGCACAATTAATCGGAGAAGCGTTCTTTGGTTATGGATATGTGCTTGCAGGTGCGGTGCTTTGTATGATTATACCATTGATTATTTATATCTTTGCTCAGCGTTATATCGTTGCAGGTATGACAGCAGGAGCAGTAAAAAGTTAGGAGGATTCTAGAATATGAAGAAAAGAATGAAACAAATAGGTGCGTTATTATTAAGTGTCATGTTATTGGCATGTGGATGTGGAACAGGGACAAAGAAAACGTCCAATAACGGAAAGACGGAAAGCGGAAAAACAGAAATTGTTCTCTGGCACACATGGGGAACGAAGAATGCGGCACATGTACAGACGCTGGCAGATAAATTCAATGCAAGCCAGGATAAGTATGAGGTATCTTTGGTCAATCAGGCTTCGGCAAGTATGATTCGTCAGAAACTGGCGGCACTGACACCAGAAGAATATCCGGCAATCTTCTGTGGTACACCGACTGCAACATGTTATTACGACAGTGTCAGTTATGTGAAACCTCTGCAGGATTTTCTGGATGCAGATGAAGATAACTGGGAAGAAGCAATTTATGATACTGTGAAGACGGCATATTCTAATTTGGACGGTGAAATGCTGGGGTCTCCATTTGGCGTAAGTTCAGCAGGATACTTTGTAAATGTGGATATGTTGAAGAAGGCAGGTTACAGTTTAGATGACCTTACCAGTTTTGAAAAAATAGTGACAATTGCAAATGATATTTACAAAAAAGGGATTGCAAAATATGGGATTTCTTATTCTTCAACAGGTGTTGAAATTTTAAATTCCATGACATTGCAGGGAATAGATATTGTAGATAAAGGAAACGGATATGAGGGTGATATTACCAAATCTCTGATTATGGAAGGAGAAACTTATACTGCCCTTCAAAAACATATGAAATTGGTTGCTTCTTCCTATAAGGAAGGTTCTGCGATGTCTTATGGTTCGGAAGCAACACAATCCTTCTACAATGGTACGCTTGCGTTTTATGGTGCAACAAATTCGTGGACACATTATATTGTTGATAATGGTACGGAGTTTGAATGGGCATTTGTACCGGATAAAGGATTAGATGATAATGCGAAATACAAAGATTATGCGTTGACGGAAGGTACCGGTTTCTATATCGCTAATTCGGGAAATGAAGAAGCAATGCAGGGAGCATATGAATTTATCAAATATGTAGCACAACCGGAAAATCAGGCATTCTGGTGCAGTAAGGTCGGTTATCTTCCTTATACAGAAGCAGCTGCAACACATGAAGATTATGTGAATTGGGCAACAACGAATTGTCCGAGCCTGCTTGATCTGGCAGAAAAAATCAAAAATGCGCCGGCTGACCTTCACGGAGCATATACAAAAGTACCGGATGATTTATTGAGTATTGGAGATTTTCTGTACAGTTATGTATCAGAAGATCCGACAGGAGATATGAAACCTTACTTTGAAGAGATTACAGAAACGGTTGACGAGGCGATTGAAATTCAATCATTGAGAAATAAATAGCAGGAGGTCACAATGAAGAGAAAACATATCTTATTTGTTATGCTCATGACAATATGTCTGTCTTTTGCAGGCTGTCAAAAAGAGGAAGAAGAAAAAACTTCCCTGACAACTGATGAGATTGAAACCGAAGAGAAAGCAGACAATACGGAAACAGTAAAATATCAGTATTCCGATTTGATTACAGACAGAACCAGAACCGAAGGAAAGATGGCTGTTTATTTCCTTCGAGGGGATTATCTGTCAGAAGATGTCGATAGTAGTGAAGAAGGAACCGGAGAAGCCACATTACTGATTGCACCGGATGGAACCACTATGCTGGTTGATTTCCAAGACAGTATGGTAAACGGTGCGTATATTGCTGAAGTCCTACAAAAATTAGGGATTGAAAAACTGGATTACGCAGTAGTCACAAGTCCTCAC
>CAZXQK010000126.1:0-4327 GCA_964642785.1 uncultured Faecalimonas sp. | reverse complement strand
AATGCCATCTTTAACCTCCAATATAGGCCTTTATGACCTCCGGGTCATTCAAAGCTGTTTTTGTGTCACCCTGTGCAAGAACCGTACCAAAATTCAATACTGTCACCTCATCACAAAGTCCGGATACAAATTTCATATCATGTTCAATCAGCAGAATCGTCATATCATACTCATCCCGAATCCGAAGGATAATATCCATAAGATCCTCTGTTTCATTCGGATTCATTCCCGCTGCCGGTTCATCTAAAAGTAACAACTTTGGATTCGTTGCAAGCGCACGTGCAATTTCCAATTTCCGCTGCTTTCCATAAGGAAGATTGCAGGAAAGAAGATTTCTTTCTTCTTCCAAACCTACCACACGCAAAATGCTCTTCGCTTTCTCACGCATTGCCTTTTCACAACGAAAATGTCTCGGCAGACGGAACATACTTTCTAACATACTGCATTTAAATTCCGGCTGGTTATGTAATCCAACCAACACATTCCGGATAACCGTCATGTTATTGAACAGGCGAATATTCTGGAACGTACGGGCAATCCCCTTATGATTGATGACTTCCTGGGGCTTGCCTGTAATATTTTCTCCATCCAGATAAATCGTTCCGGTAGTCGGACGATACACTCCTGTCAACATATTAAAAACCGTAGTTTTTCCGGCTCCATTTGGTCCTACTAAACCATATAATTGTTTCTTCTTAATCTCAATGTTCACATCCTGCACTGCTTTCAGACCACCGAAGGAAATACCGAGATTATCTGTTTTCAGAATCACATCAGCCATTATATAAAATCCCCCTTTCGATCCGGATCCACAGTGGACACCGCCGGTTGGAACTCCGTTGATAATACTTCATTCATATCAATCTTAGTCGGAACTCTGTCCCATTTTGCTTCATCATCTGCACGGTGAGCCGGATCATGTTTTGTCTGAACCACCTTATGCAAATAGTTTTTGAAGGAATGTCTCTCCCGAAACCCTTTCAACGCCGGTGCATTGTTATAAATAACAAGAATAATCAAAATCAATGCATACAGTAAATCCTGCAACACCGCAAGATTTCCCGTTAAAATCGTCTGCAGTTTGATATCTAATATGGTAATCAGTGTTGCAGCAATAATGGAACCATTGATACTTCCCATGCCACCAAGCACAACCATAACTAAAATCTCAATCGAATAATTGTAACTAAACTTGGTACTCTGAACCGTATAGTTGCTGAAACTGTAAAGCACACCTGCAATTCCCGCAAAAAATGCAGAAATAATAAATACAGACAATTTGTACTTCGTTACATTAATACCGGTAGCTCTCGCCGCAATTTCATTGTCACGAATAGACGTAATTGCACGACCATGTTTGGAACGAATCAGGTTCTGAATCACAGCCAGACAAATCAATACCAATACAAACGCCATGATAAATAACGTGTTCTTATCGTAACGTGGCGTGTTCAATCCCAAAGAACCTCCAAACGTATCCTCACTGGAATTCATAAAGATAGAACGCACAATTTCACCGAAAGCCAGCGTTACGATTGCCAGATAATCCCCTTTTAAACGCAATGCCGGAAGCCCGATAATCACGCCACAAAAGGCAGCCACGATTCCTCCTATAATCAACGATACCAATAAGGTCAAAAATCCATTTCCTAAAGTTGCTTCCAACAGACAGGCTGTCTTACCTCCCAAATAAGCACCTACACACATAAAGCCTGCATGACCGAGTGACAACTCACCAAGGAAACCTACCACCACGCTTAAAGATACAGTAAGCATGACGGCAATTGCAATTTTTTCCAGCAAGTACACCGTCGATGATGCTAATGCACCTGTCATTGACATCACTGCAAACAGAACTGTCAAAAATGCAATTACAATATAATTTATATAATGTTTCCATTTCATTTGTTTCTTTGCTTTTGCCATTATACTTTCTCCCTTCTGACCTTACCCATAATACCTGTCGGTTTCACAAGGAGAATGAGAATCAAAATCATAAATTCAATTGCATCCGTATATGCCGCAATCGAAGGAATCGTAAAGGATACTGCCTCTACCACGCCAAGCAGCAAACCGCCACACATAGCACCCGGTATGGAACCGATACCTCCAATAACCGCTGCCGTAAATGCCTTAATCCCCGGCATTGCACCTAATGTATTTGAAAGACTCGGTGCCTTCATCAACATAAAGAATCCGGCAAACGCTGCCAACGCAGAGCCAATCGCAAATGTAATCATAATCACTGCATTTACATTAATTCCCATGAGCTGTGCAGCCCCTCTGTCTTCTGATACCGCAACCATGGCACGGCCAATCTTTGTTGTCTTGATAAATAACGTAAGTGCTATCATAATAACCAAAGAACATACCAGCGTAATAATTGTATAATACGGAACCTTCAAAGAACCCACTTCAAAATTTCCCATATCAGCGATGATAACCATCTTTGGTGCTGTACCAAAAATCATTTGAGCAGTGCTTTGAAGTAAGTAGCTGACACCGATTGCAGTAATCAGAACTGCAAGCGGTGATGCGCCACGAAGCGGCTTATATGCCACCTTTTCAACTGTAATTCCAAGCAGCACGCAGAAAATTACGGCTGCAAGAAGTCCGAGCAGTGGATTCCCCGTAATTGTCATTGTAACATACAGCATATAACCGCCCACCATGATAATATCACCATGTGCAAAATTCAACATTTTTGCGATTCCATATACCATGGTATATCCCAATGCAATCATAGCATATGTACCACCGGAACTCAGACCATTTATCAATGTTTCAATAATTTTCATAAATTCACCTATTTCGTTGCTTCTTTAATCACATACTTAACAGCCGCTTTTTCTACATAACCGTTTTTATCCCAGGAAATACTCTTTCCTTCTTCCCCTGTAATACCTGTGAAAACAAAATCACCAGTGAATTTTTCTTTCAGAATATCGCAAAGGTCGGATGCAGAAATCGTAACCGGAATTTCTTTTCCCTCATCAATGCATTCTTTCATGGCATTGAAAATAGCATATACACAGTCGTATGCAGCCGCACCAAACTGATTCAATGTAGATGAATCATATTTCTCTACATATTTCTTTACAAAGTCTGCTGCTTTTCCATCTGTTGCTTTTGAATTAAAGTGTGAAAGCATTGTTACTTCCTGTGGAATCGTTGTGATATCAAATCCGTCTGCTGACTCAATACCATCAAATCCATCACATCCATAATAAATTGTATCTGCTGCAACCTGATCTTTTGCCTGCGTCATAAAAAGTGAAGCTGGTGTATAGTAAATTGGCATAAAAATAAATTTGCAATCTTTCAATGTACTAATCTGCGTTGAAAAATCTGTTGCATTTGCATCCGTAAACAGTGCATCCACTGTTTGAATGGAAGAATCCAAATTCTCTTTGAACTGCTTGTAAATACCATTTGAATAAGAATCATCTGATTTGTAGAAAATACCAATCGTCTGACCTTCATAGTTCTCATTCACATACTGTGCTGCAGCCACACCCTGATTACCGTCTGCAAAACACATTTGGAAACCATTATCATTTTTCGGAATATCATTTCCTGAAGCAGATGGTGTCAGGAAAAATACATTGTCTTCTGCAGAAAGATTTGCAAATTCAAGTCCCGGATCCGTTGTAACCGTACCAAGAGATACCTGCATACCGTCTTCCAACATAGAAGAATAGTTTGTTGCTACATTTGCTGCATCATGCTTATCATCTTTCATGACAAGCTTAAACTTTATTCCGTTTAATCCGCCTGCAGCATTGATTTCTTCTACCGCCATTTCAGCTGAATTTTTGACAGCTGTACCATATACCGCTGCCTCTCCTGTAAGTGGTCCCGAAAGTCCAATCACGTATTCTGTATTATTTGCTGTGTAGTCGGCATTGCCACAACCAACAAGACTGGAAACACAAAGTGCTGCCATTGTAATCATTGCTAAAAATTTTGTCTTTTTCATAAAACTCTCTCCTTTTATTATGTTATTGAAATACATACATATTATTGTATAACATAATTTTAACATAGTAAAGTATGAAATTACTTTTTCTTGCATTTTTATGTCGCATTCTATTTATAAGACACAAAAAAACCCGGTAAATACCAGGCTTTTAACAGGGGATGAGAGAATCGAACTCCCACCAAAAGTTTTGGAGACTCCTATCATACCATTTGACCAATCCCCTATATTTCAAAAAAAGGCACGAAGCCTTTGGCTGTACCTTCAAAACTACACACAAACTATTGATTCGCTTTCTCTTACATCTTTCCTTTCTCCTATCACCTTTCTTGGTTATGCCCTCGACCT
>CAZXQK010000125.1:0-4442 GCA_964642785.1 uncultured Faecalimonas sp. | reverse complement strand
GGCAGATCATATCATTGATATCGGACCGGAAGGTGGTGACAAAGGCGGTACGGTCATTGCTGAGGGAACGCCGGAAGAGGTGGCAGAAAATCCAAAATCATATACGGGAATTTATATCAAACGGGAACTGACTCTTAAGAAAAACGAAAAAATATAAAAAACACTTTCCATTTATTAGAAATTCAATTATAATGTTATAGACATGAGACAGAGAGACGAAAGATAGTAAAATAGATAAGAGTATGGAAAGGAGAAATCAGATGTCAGTCACAGATATCGGAATTGATTTAGGAACAGCCAGCGTGCTTGTATATGTAAAGGGAAAAGGTGTTGTGTTGAAAGAGCCTTCCGTTGTTGCGTTTGACAGAGATACGAATGAGATCAAAGCAATCGGAGAAGATGCGAGATTAATGCTTGGAAGAACACCGGGGAATATTATTGCGATCAGACCTTTGAGACAAGGGGTTATTTCAGACTATACGGTTACGGAAAAGATGATTAAATATTTTGTACAAAAGGCAGTGGGAATCCGTCTTTTCAAAAAGCCGCGTGTCAGCATCTGTGTACCAAGCGGTGTGACAGAGGTAGAAAAGAAAGCAGTTACGGAAGCAGGGTTTGCGGCAGGTGCAAGAGAAGTGCATTTGATTGAAGAACCGGTGGCAGCAGCCATTGGTGCAGGTATTGATATTGCAAAACCATGCGGAAACATGATTGTAGATATCGGTGGCGGAACAACAGACGTTGCGGTAATCTCTTTAGGCGGTACCGTTGTGAATACGTCTTTGAAAGTTGCCGGAGATGATTTTGATGAAGCAATCGTGCGTTACATGCGCAAGAAACATAATCTGTTGATTGGAGAGCGTACTGCAGAAGATATCAAGATTAAGATTGGAACTACGTATCCGCTGGTGGAAGATATGGTGATGGAGGTTCGCGGACGTAACCTCGTAACAGGACTTCCGAAGACGGTAACCGTTACTTCTTCAGAAACAGAAGAAGCATTACGTGAAACGACAGCACAGATTGTAGAAGCTGTTATCGCAGTGCTTGAGAGGACTCCACCGGAGTTGTCGGCAGATATTCTTGACAGAGGAATCGTGCTTACAGGTGGTGGTGCATTGCTTCGCGGTCTGGAAGAATTAATTGAAGAAAAAACCGGAATTAATACAATGACGGCAGAAGATCCGATGAAAGTAGTTGCCATTGGAACCGGTCAGTTTGTAGAATTTATGGGAAAATAAAATGTAGGGGCTGTCTTTTGTGAAGAGCAGCCCTTTTTGTTTGGAGGACATTTTGGAAACAATAAAAGGTTATGTGGATCACATTGTGTTTCGGAATGAAGAAAATGGATATACGGTGTTTCATTTGACAAATGACGATGGTGAAGTCACTTGTGTCGGCACCTTTCCATATATCAGCGAAGGGGAATTGTTGAGGCTTTCCGGGGAGTATGTTACTCACAATATGTATGGTCTGCAACTTCAGGTGACGGAACACGAAGTACTGGAGCCGGAGGATTTGATTTCGATTGAACGTTATCTTGGCTCGGGAGCAATCAAAGGTCTTGGGGCTGTGCTGGCAGGAAGGATTGTCCGAAAATTCAAAGGGGATACCTTTCGGATCATCGAGGAGGAACCGGAGCGTTTGGCAGAGGTAAGTGGTATCAGTGAGAGAAAAGCAAGGGAAATTGCGGTGCAGGTCTATGAGAAGAAGGACATGCGAAAGGCCATGATCTATCTGCAAAAGTTTGGTATTACGGTGACACTTGCTGCGAAGATTTACGAACATTATGGACAGAATGTTTATCGTGTCATGGAAGAAAATCCGTATCAACTTGCGGATCAGATTACAGGAGTAGGGTTTAAAACTGCAGATGACATTGCGAGAAAGATAGGGATTCATACGGATTCTGATTATCGGATTCGCAGCGGTATTTTTTATACGCTTTTACAGGCGACAGTTGACGGACATATTTATCTGCCTGAGGGAGAACTTTTTTCTCGGGTAAAAGCACTTTTGGAGATTGAAATTGGTGATATTACGCAGTATCTGATGGATTTGGCGATAGAGCGAAAGGTGATTGTGAAAGAAACCGAGGAAGAAAAGCGTATTTATCCGGCACAGTATTATTATATGGAATTGAATACAGCAAAAATGCTGCATGATTTAAATGTTCAATATGAGATTGCAGATGTTACGGTCACGCATCGACTGCAACAGATAGAAGGCAATGCGGAAATGGAGTTGGATGACCTGCAGAGACAGGCTGTCATTGCGTCGGCACGAAATGGAGTGATGGTACTGACCGGAGGACCGGGGACCGGGAAAACGACGACTATCAATGCCATGATTCGTTATTTCGAAAGTGAAGGAATGGATATTTATTTGGCTGCTCCGACGGGACGAGCGGCAAAGCGCATGACAGAGGCAACAGGATATGAGGCGAGGACCATTCATCGTATGCTGGAATTAGGATATGTTCCGGAGGGGGAAGATGATCAGATGCATTATGGACGGAATGAAGAAAATCCGTTAGAGACTGATGTGATTATCATTGATGAGATGTCGATGGTTGATCTTCCTCTGATGAATGTGCTTCTTCGGGCTGTTACGGTCGGGACAAGGCTGATACTGGTGGGGGATAAGGATCAACTGCCGTCGGTAGGACCGGGAAGTATTTTAAAAGATTTGATTTCTTCTGCATGTTTTCCGGTGATTACATTAAATAAGATTTTCCGGCAGGCAGAAGAAAGCGATATCGTAGTGAATGCCCACAAGATCAATCGCGGAGAAGCGGTGATCTTGGATAATAAAAGCAGGGATTTCTTTTTCTTGAAACGGAATGATGCGAACACCATTATCAGTGTGGTTTTGACATTGATACAAAAAAAACTGCCAAATTATGTAGAGGCAATGCCTTTTGACATTCAGGTGATGACACCAATGCGTAAAGGACTGCTTGGTGTAGAGCGACTGAATACGATCATGCAACAGTATTTGAATCCGCCGGATGCAGGAAAAACTGAAAAAGAATACGGGGATAAGATGTTTCGTGTAGGCGATAAGGTTATGCAGGTGAAAAATAACTATCAACTGGAGTGGGAGATTGCCACGAAAAATGGTTTGGTGGTTGACCATGGAGTCGGAGTGTTCAACGGGGACATCGGTAAGATTATAGAGATTAATACATATACGGAAATGTTGACGGTAGAATTTGAAGAAAAGAAGAAGGTGCGTTATCCGTTTCAAATGCTGGAGGAATTGGAATTGGCATATGCCATCACCATTCACAAAGCACAGGGAAGCGAGTATCCGGCAGTTGTGATACCGCTGCTTACCGGACCAAGACAACTGTTTCATCGAAATCTGATTTATACAGCGGTAACGAGAGCGAGAAAGTGTGTGACGCTGGTGGGGAGTGATGCGACTTTTCAGGAAATGATTCAAAATGTGAATGAACAGAATCGTTATACGAGTCTGGCGGAACAATTGATTGGATTGTTATAGAGAGCCTAAAATATAGAATGAAGTTAATTGAAAAATGTTTAAACCTGTTATATCCGACGACTTGCTGCTTTTGCGGAAAAGTCTGTACAACCAATATTTGCAGGGAATGTGAAGGGAAAATTACTTATATCAAAGAACCGATATGTAAAAAGTGTGGGAAACCAATCCGCTATGAGGAACAGGAGTATTGCGGAGACTGTAAGGAACGCTTATTTTACTACGAACAGGGGAAAAGTCTGTGGGTTCATACCGGAAGAGTGAGGTGGTCGATATATCAGTTTAAATACCATAATCGCAGGATTTTCGGAAAATTTTATGCGGAAGAATTATTTCGCATTTATGGGAAATGGATAAAAAGCAACGGGATTGATGTGATTATACCGGTCCCGCTTCATTGGAGGCGACGGAGAAAAAGAGGATATAATCAGGCGGAGATTGTGGCACGCCACTTGGGGAAACTGGTAAAATTGCCGGTAAACAGCCGGGCTGTCGTGCGTTGCTATAATACGAAGCCTCAGAAAGAACTGAACCATAAAGAGCGAAAGAAAAACCTTGAGAAAGCATTTCGTGTTACGAAACATTGGAAAGGCGAAAAGAAGATACTTCTGATCGATGACATTTATACAACAGGGAATACAATTGATGGAGTTGCAGAAGTGTTAAAGGAAAAAGGTGCACAGAAAATTTGGTTGTTGACCATAAGTATTGGACAAGGGTTCTAATGATGTGCGATACTAATATATGATGTTAAATTAGGAAGAGTGTGTATTGAGGTGACGCTTATGCTAAATGAAGAACGGGTGAAACATATGATCCGCCTTGCAGACTATGAAGCAAAGGGCGGGGAGAAAGAAATAGAAATTAGTTCTCATTACAAAAAAGATTATATTAACATGAATACGATGTGGTCGCTGCTGTGGATGACCATCGGCTAT
>CAZXQK010000124.1:0-4472 GCA_964642785.1 uncultured Faecalimonas sp. | reverse complement strand
GCTTTTGGTTCCATGGGCACAGGATATTTTAGATGCATTAGACCGTGGAGATATCAAATTGGAAAATTACGAGTTGTCCCAATGGCGGTTGATGCATATTGGAGCACAACCGGTTCCGCCAAGTCTGATCAAGCGTTGGAAGGCATATTTTCCAAATCACCAATATGATACCAACTATGGCTTGAGTGAGTCGATTGGACCCGGCTGTGTACATCTTGGCGTGGAAAATGTACATAAAGTCGGTGCGATCGGAAAAGCAGGATATGGCTGGCAGACAAAGATTGTGGACGAAGATAGACATGAGGTGGCAAAAGGCGAAGTCGGGGAACTTGCTGTGTTCGGACCAGGTGTCATGACCTGCTATTACCATGATCCGAAAGCAACCGCCGAGGTAATGGATGAGAAAGGCTGGTTGTATACCGGTGATATGGCACAGGAAGATGAAGATGGATTTATCTATCTGGTAGACCGTAAAAAAGATGTCATTATCAGTGGCGGAGAAAATCTTTACCCTGTTCAGATTGAGGACTTTATTCGTGAGTATGATGCGGTAAAAGATGTTGCAGTCATTGGTCTGCCGGATAAACGCCTTGGGGAAAAGGCAACTGCCATTATCGAGATTAAGGAAGGGTATGACTGCAGGGTAGAGGACATCGAAAAATTCTGCATGAAACTTCCACGGTATAAACGTCCGAAAGAAATTATTTTTGCGGACATTCCGCGAAATCCAACCGGAAAAATTGAGAAACCCAAATTACGTAAAATGTATTGTGGAGAAAGCCTTGTGGCTGCACAGAATAGAGGATAAATTAAGAAGAACAGCAAATTCCTGCTTTATTGGAACTTGCTGTTCTTTTGCACTATGGTGTTACACCTAATACTTTATCTACCGCAGATTTTTCAATCTGAACAGAACCATAACCGGTAGAACCATTATATTCGTACCGTATTTCAGCATATAACTGTTCTCCGGATTTGAAGCCAATCCCGGAAGATAATGTGAGATATGGTTTTAGTTGTTCTAACTGTTTTAAATCACTGACATATTTGCTTTCATAACCATCATAATTGATGATTTCCATATTGGTGATCTTACAATCCTCAGATTCTCCCATTGTACGGATTCCATTCTCTTTGAGGAAAGCGATGGTTTTCTCAAAAGAGGAATAGATGATAAACTGTTCGTAAGACATATCTTCATTTTCTGTCAGATAACCGACTGTAAAGTCATACAATGCGTTTTCTGTTACCATCTGATTTAAATCCAATTTCGTATATTCCTCCAAAAAGAGTCTGATAAAAGTCTCTTGTTCTTCAGCAGTAAGTTCTAAAGACATGACGGTAAGTCCATTGTCAAAAGACAGACTGCCGATTTCGTTTTGTTCAACATTGTATAGTCGACAATAATCATTCTTAACATCCTCGCTTGCATAAAGCTGATTGATGCTGTCAGAAGCATGACTGATATCATAGGAGTAAGCACGTCGTACGTTCCGTCCGTTTTTCAGCACGTAGGTGACGGTAATATAATCCATGATACTGTCAGTTGCAAGTGATTCATCATTGTATTCTTTGATTTCTGCAATTACATCAAGAGCCGGCTCAATTGCTTCATCATGTATCCAGTCACGTTCGGTGTCTGAGGTTGTATTATACCAGCCTAAAATATTAGACTCGTATTTTATGAGTTTGACATCCTCGGCTTTCGGGATATAATCATCGTATTTCCAAATATCAAACTGAAAACTGAATACAAAGGCAAGGCATAAAAGTATGGTTACAAAAAACTGCAATTTATTATTCAACAATGCCCGGATATCAAACTGGTAAATACATTCCACAATACCATGAAGCAGGAATGCACTAAATACAATTCCGAATATCAGCCAGACAAGTGAAGCTTTAATTGCCATGGCTTCAATAAATAATCCTGCATATAGAGTCAGAGGAATCACAATCAAAAAACGAATGACACTGTTTGCCTTTTCAAATGCCATTGCACGTCCGGCGGCTTCAGAAGGGCGGCGGACAAACAGTACGTAAGATACGATTCCCAGTATCAGTGCCATTACGAAACAGGCAAGCAGGTATGTCCCGTGATTCTTGCTTTCCCAGCCTCTCCATGCATGTGTCATTTTGTATATGATGGTAGCAGGAGAGAGATAGTATACGTTCCGGCTCAATGCATGAGACACATAAGTGTTAAAAAATCGTGAGCAGTATGCCGGAACCAAATTTGCGAGCAAAAGCGGAATATAGCATAAAAATGCACAAAATCCCAAACATGCAATGATGGAATGTCCGGTCAGGATCATGGCAAGTGCGGTGGTAAACCAGGAGGCCAGGAACGAGCCAAGCATACAGATGAAATCCCACAAAAGCATTTGCAGCATGGCAAAGGTTTCGTAACCTGTTCCGAATACAATCGCAACTTTGATGATTGTAGTTATGGCACTTAATACAAAATACAGCAGAAAACTTCCGGTAAAGAGGGTCTTAAACCATGTTTGTCTGCAAATCGGCAGGGAAGCGTAAAAATCGGTTTCCCGTTTGGAGTGCAGATAATGCAGAAAATCAAAAGCAAGATACACACCGAATGCTGCGGCTAACAGACCATTCGTGAGATTTGGACTGCACAGTTTTAATAAATCTTCCGTGATTTCTGACACCATCGGATTTTGCGCTGCGGTCAGTTCGCTTAGGGAATAAGCACTGATATATTCAGCATTCATAATGTTCTGTACCTGCATAAAAAAGGACAGTATGCTGATGAAAAACCCAAGTATGGTAATCAGTACGGCTGCTGCGTGTCTTCTTAAAGTTTCTAATACTAATTTAGGAAATGAGAGTCTTGATGTCATATCCGGCCACCTCCGTTTCGCTGATGAAAATCTCTTCTAATGTTAATGGTACTGCTTCGCAGTAGATTGGGTTTAATGTGTTTAACCAGGAAACAACTTTTTCCGTTTCTCCCCGTACTGTCATGGTAAGTAGTTTGCCATGACGCTGCATTTTCAGAACAAGAAGAGCGGCTTTTATCTTTTCGTCCAGTTCTTCCGGCAATACACACTGAATCTTGGTTAAATTGCTTTTCAAGTCATCCAAATCTTGGGAGAGAAGAACACCTCCTTTGTGGAGCAGACCGATATGTTCGCTGATGTCTTCTAATTCCCGCAGGTTGTGAGAGGCAATCACAGGTGTAAATGAACGGTGTTCCATTTCCTGAATAAAGATGTTTTTAATAGCCTGTCGCATCACCGGGTCAAGTCCGTCAAAGGTTTCGTCACAGAAATGGTATTCTGTACCGGAACAGATTCCGATTAAAATGGATAACTGTTTTTTCATACCTTTTGAAAATGTACGGATTTTTCTATCTGCAGGTAAATCAATTTTATCCAGCAGATGATGAAAACGTCCCTCATCAAAAGCAGGATAGTAGGCTTTGTAAAAGGAGCCAAATTCCTTCGGGGTAGAATTTGGAAAATAATACTGGTCATCGGAAATATAAAAGAATTTCCTTTTTGCCTCCGGATTGTTCCATACCGGAATCTCGTCGATTAAGATTTCTCCAGCTTCCGGCTTTAAGATACCTGCCATCATACGAAGGATGGTACTTTTTCCGGCACCGTTTGTACCGAGAAGTCCCATCACTGTATTATCCTGAATGGTTAGGCAGATGTTATCAACCGCTTTTACATCGCTAAAAATTTTACTGACGTTTTTGATTTCAATCATGATTACTTCCCTCCTGATAAATTTCCCGTACACAGTCCAGTACATGAATAAATCCAATGCCGGATTCCTTGCAGGTCTGAAGCTGTGTACGAAGATCTTCTAATAGTTTTTCCTGTTGTTCCTTTACCACCTCCCGGTGAGAGGAAACAAAATTGCCTCGTCCTTTGACAGAGTAAATCAAACCACGACGTTCCAATTCACTGTATGCTCTCTGAATCGTATTGGCATTAATGGAAAGTTCTACGGCAAGAGAGCGGACCGACGGAAGCTGCATATCCGGTTCTAATGCACCGTTTAAAATCAGTATCTGAAAACGGTCGATAATCTGCTCATATATCGGACGCTTATCGTGATAATCGATTACAATCATAACGAACCTCCTTTCTTGAGAAAAGTGTATTAATTGTATTAGTACACTTATATTAACACAAAAATCTTTATTTGTCTATACCATTTATAATAATTATGATAAATAAAGATAAATAAAGATTATAAGAATTACTTAATAAAAATGTGTCAAGCATTTTTGAAAATGTCCAAAAATAATTAAAACATTAGCCCCGGTTTTTGACTGAGGCTGTTTGTTTGTGGGAACTGCCCGTTCCCTATGCAATCTTGGACTCTTGATCATTCCGATGGTGTTCCTGTTGTTTGATAAATTTCCCGAATTGTTGTCGGCGCCATGGGTGGTTCATTGGTGGTATGTAGGTCTTTTTAGGTTTGGGTGGAGTATAATC
>CAZXQK010000123.1:0-4505 GCA_964642785.1 uncultured Faecalimonas sp. | reverse complement strand
ACACTGGGATCATTATACCGATGGCATGTTTATTATGGGAGATAAAGACAAATCTGACGAAGAAGAAGTATTTGCACTTCGTCCGATGACCTGTCCATTCCAGTATTATGTATATAAAGCAAGCCAGAAGTCCTATAGAGACCTGCCAATCCGTTATGGTGAGACTTCTACGTTGTTTAGAAATGAAGATTCTGGTGAAATGCACGGACTGACCCGTGTACGTCAGTATACAATTTCTGAAGGACATTTGATTGTAAGACCGGATCAGATGGTGGAAGAATTTAAAGGCTGTCTGGCACTTGCGAAATATTGTCTGGAAACACTTGGTGTAGAAGAAGATGTGACTTACCGTTTGTCAAAATGGGATTCGAATAACAAAGATAAATATATCGGAACAGAAGAAGTGTGGGAAGAGACGCAGGGACATATCCGTCAGGTGCTTACCGAATTAAATATTCCGTTTTATGAAGAAGAAGGCGAAGCAGCTTTCTACGGACCAAAGGTAGATATTCAGGCGAAAAATGTGTACGGAAAAGAAGACACCATGATTACCATTCAGTGGGATGCGGTTCTTGCAGAGCAGTTTGATATGTACTACATTGACCAGAATGGTGACAAAGTCCGTCCGTATATCATTCACAGAACAGCAATGGGATGCTATGAAAGAACATTGGCATGGCTGATTGAAAAATATGCCGGCAAATTCCCGACCTGGTTATGTCCGGAACAGGTTCGTATCCTGCCGATTTCTGACAAGTATGCAGATTATGCAGAGAGAGTCCGCAAGGAACTTGCAAGAAATGACGTAGACGTTACTGTTGATAACCGTTCTGAGAAAATTGGTTATAAGATTCGTGATGCAAGACTTTCCAGATTGCCATATATGTTGATTGTAGGTGAAAAGGAAGAGGCAGAAGGTCTGGTTTCCGTAAGAAGCCGTTTTGCAGGTGATGAAGGACAAAAGACAATCGAAGCATTCGTAGAGCAGATTTGCAAAGAAATCCGTACGAAAGAAATCCGCAAGGAAGAAATGCAGGAAGAAAAATAAGAGGTGGTCATATGAAACTGGGATTTATCGGCTGTGGCAATATGGCAAGTGCCATTATGAGCGGTATTATTTCCAACGGGCTGATGGAAGCAAATGAAATCATTGGGGCAGATGTATTTGCCCCGAGCAGGGAAAAAGTGAAAGAAACGCTTGGAATTAAGATTGCAGAGAGTAATACGGAAGTGGTGCAGAAAGCGGATGTGTTTGTACTGTCTGTCAAACCACAGTATTACGAAGAAGTCATTGCAGAAATTAAAGAGGAGGTTCGGGAAAATCAGATTGTGATTACTCTGGCACCGGGGAAAACTTTACAGTGGTTAGAGGAACAGTTTGGCAAACCGGTGAAAATTGTACGGACGATGCCGAACACTCCGGCTATGGTGCAGGAAGGTATGACGGGAGCCTGTCCGAATGTATCGGTAACGGCAGAGGAACTGAAGACTGTCTGCAATATTTTAAAAGGCTTTGGCGAAGTAGAAGTGATTCCGGAAAAACTGATGGATGCAGTAGTGGCTGTCAGCGGAAGTTCACCGGCGTATGTGTTTATGATGATTGAAGCGATGGCAGATGCAGCAGTTGCAGAAGGAATGCCGAGAACACAGGCATATAAATTTGCAGCAAAGGCTGTGCTTGGAAGTGCCAAAATGGTCTTGGAAACAGGAAAACATCCGGGTGAACTCAAAGACATGGTATGTTCGCCGGCAGGAACTACGATTGAGGCTGTGAAGATTTTGGAAGAAACGGGATTTCGCAGTGCAATTATGCAGGCGATGGAAGCCTGTGCAAACAAGTCAAGAAATATGTAAAAGATAAGAGAAGATACTATCATGAAAACAGAAAAAATTTATTTAACGGAATTGTTCCCACAATTGGGAGAAAATGGTTGTAATGCATATGTGGACTGCTATATTCCGTCTGCAATTACTGCACACGGAGATACGATGATGAATAAAAAATATCCTTGCATGATAGTCTGTCCAGGCGGCGGTTATAGTATGACAAGTGACCGGGAAGCTGAGCCGATTGCCATGCAGTTTGTGGCAGAAGGATATCGTGCGGTGATTGTCCGTTATTCCTGTGCACCATACTGTTTTCCACAACAGTTGCGGGAAGTGGCGGCTGCGATGGAAGTGATTTATGAACATGCAGAGGAATGGAAGATTGATACGTCGAGAACGACGATTATCGGATTTTCTGCAGGAGGACATTTGGCAGCACAATATTCGAATCGTTATGACTGTCCGGAAGTTCGTGAAATGTTTCCGGAGAGCAAACCGGTACAGGCAAGTATCCTCAGTTATCCGGTTATCACAGATGAGCCGAAGTATGCACATATGGGTTCTATCATCAATTATCTGGGACATGAGCCGTCTGTACGCAATGAAGACGGATGTGCCTGTGAATGTATGGTGTCAGAAAACACGCCGCCAACTTTCTTATGGCATACAGCAGAGGATACTTGTGTTCCGGTACAGAACAGCCTGATTTATGCAAAGGCACTGAGTGATCATAAGATACCGTATGAATTGCATATTTATCCTTGGGGATGGCATGGATTATCAACGGTGGATGGAGTGACAGAAACCGGAGAGTATGAACCGAAGGTTGCACGTGCACGAAAATGGTTGGAAGATGTAAAAACATGGCTTAAAATGATAGGTGTATAATAAAAAAAGATGGCAGTCCTCATGTTGTGGGCTGCCGTCCTTCTTATAGAAATACTCCATCTAAATAGCAAGAGATGGAACGTCTGATGTTTTCTTTCATATTCACTTCTCCGTTTCGCATTGCCCATTCAAAAGCATTTCCAATAACCAGCATACGAATATCGGTAACAACATCTGCGATTGGCAATTTTAACTGAACGATACCTGCCTGTAATGCCTTTTCCAAATACTGTTGAACGGTGACAATCGGGTATGGTCGTTCTGTTCGCAGATCAGGATTTAAAGCCTGATTGTGGGGAGTATAATATCCTGCAATAAAATCAACACCGAGTGCTTCGCAGTAGTCGGCATAGTTGAGATATACCTCCACAATGGCAAGTTTCGCAGTTTCTTTATCGGAAGGCATGTCCAGAAGTTCCGGGTTGATGGAAGGCTGTTCTTCTATATAGTAGGAGAGCAGGTCATCTTTTGTCTTAAAATGGTGGTAGAAACTTCCGTTGGAAACTCCGGCTGCCTCGCAGATATTTTTTATCGACAGATTTTCATAACCATTTTTTTGCAAAATTTCTTTGGCGGCACGAAAAATACGCTCTTTTGTTTCTTGTGATTTCTGTTGCTGCCTGGATAGTTTGATATCTGATTCCATTTTTTTACGTCCTTCATATTATATTTTTCTTATCATAGCATAAAAGAAAAGAGAAAACAAGGAAAACAGAGCATACTCTGATTTGCGAACGGGCAGTTGAATCCTTTTGAAAGATATGATATTCTAAAAGAAATAATAAAAAAACGAAGGGACATACTTATGGATATTATTCAGAAACTGACAGAAGAATTAGAAGTGAAAAAATGGCAGGTGGAAGCTGCCGTACAATTGATTGATGAGGGAAATACAATTCCGTTTATTTCCAGATACCGTAAGGAAGTAACGGGGGCTTTAAATGATGAACAACTACGGAAGTTGCATGAAAGACTGCAGTATTTACGGAATCTGGAGGAGAAAAAAGAACAGGTTCTTGCGACCATTGAAGAGCAGGGAAATCTGACGAATGAATTAAAAAATCAGATTTTGGCGGCAGAAACCTTAGTTGTGGTGGAAGATTTGTATCGTCCGTATCGTCCGAAGCGTAGAACGAGAGCTACGATTGCAAAGGAAAAAGGATTGGAGCCGCTGGCTGCATTGATATTGCTTCAGAACCTGAAACAGCCTTTAACAGAAGTGGCAACAGACTACATATCAGAAGAAAAAGACGTGAAGTCAGCAGAGGAAGCCATCGAGGGGGCGAAGGATATTATTGCAGAGCAGATATCCGACGAGGCAGATTATCGGATTTATATTCGTGATTTTACTGCAAAACAGGGAAAAATCACATCCGTTGCAAAAGATGCAGAAGTGCAGTCGGTCTATGAGATGTATTATGATTTTGAAGAACCGATTGCAAAAATGGCAGGACACCGCATTCTTGCTCTGAACCGCGGAGAAAAAGAAAAGTTTCTGACAGTCAAGGTAGAAGTGCCGGAGGAAAAGATTTTGGGATACTTGGAAAAGCAGGTGTTGGTTTCAGAAAATCCATATACTACTCCGGTATTAAAAGAAGTGATTGCAGACAGCTATAAGCGACTGATTGCTCCGGCAATTGAGCGTGAGATTCGGAGTGATTTGACCGAAAAAGCGGAAGATGGTGCAATCGAGGTGTTTGGAAAGAATCTGGAACAACTTTTGATGCAGCCACCGATTATGGGACAGACCGTACTTGGCTGGGACCCGGCATTCCGTACAGGATGTAAGT
>CAZXQK010000122.1:0-4509 GCA_964642785.1 uncultured Faecalimonas sp. | reverse complement strand
GAGTGTGGCTCAGCTTGGTAGAGCGCTACGTTCGGGACGTAGAGGCCGCAGGTTCAAATCCTGTCACTCCGATGAAGTGTTGAAAATCAAAGGTCTGAGGACTTTTGATTTTTTTTTAACTGTTTTACTATCTGACCCTTGATGATTGTCGAGATTTTTCGCAGGTGGCAGAAGTGTTGCTTAGGCACATATAAATAAATTTTCACAATAGAAACCCAAAATTTAAATTATAAGTGCCTAATAAGAAATTATTCTTGTATAGACCTAATTAGGTATTAAGTCATTTAAGATAGGAGTCAAAATTGTTTCTTGTAAAAATAAAATATTCTATAGACCTAACGAAGAAATCGTTGAGGTATCAGTATTGGAGAACAAAAGTATTTCTACCTTATAAAATGTGTACTGACTGCTTTTTCTTTTTGGGGCAGTCAGTATTTTTCTTTGCCAAGGGCAATGCTTTTTATCAGAAATGACATGTTTCCTGCCAATGTCCGCATGGTTTGCTTTCCTTCCTCATCAGCATCTGCTTCCCCACAGGTCAGTCCATGAATACTGTTCCAGTACTGGCTGGAAGCAATCAGTGTCGCATTTGCGGAGGCGTAGTATACCGGGCTTGCAATAACAAGACCGTCAGCTTTCTCAAATTTTGGAGCGAGTTCATTTACCACATCGTCAAATACGCATTTTCCATTTTCTTTACAATGTCTGCAGGCGATACAGCCACGAACATCTTTGAGACCGATTTGTACAATTTCGCATTCGATTCCTTCTTGTGAAAAGGTCTTTTTCTGTTTTGGTACAATGATGGCAGGAAGAAAATCCAAGCGTATATTTTGTTTTTTTCTCCAAATACTAACCAAAACCGGAAAGGACATGGTATAATGGAAAAATCAGATACAATTCAATTATTACAGGAATGTGACGCAGGAAGCAAGATGGCAGTCAGTGCAATTGATGAGGTGCTGGATAAGACGGTCACTCAGGAACTGGTAGAACTTTTATTAGAAAGCAAGAAACATCATGAAAAGTTGGGAAATGATTTGCACGCAATGTTAAATCAGGAACAGTCAGATGAGAAAGAGCCGAATCCGATGGCAAAAAGTATGTCGAAAATAAAAATCGGTCTTAAAATGGGAATGGATCATACCGATGCGACCGTTGCTGATTTGATTACGGATGGCTGTGACATGGGTGTGAAATCGTTATTCAAATACATGAATCAGCATTCGAAAGCAAAAGAGTCTGCAAAAGACATTTGCAAACGTCTGATCGCCATCGAAGAAGAACTGCGTGAAAAACTGAGAAAATTTCTGTAGTAATGTCAGCAAACGATGGAGAGAGGATATTAAAATGAAACTGATACATTGTGCGGATCTGCACTTGGATGCGAAGATGAGTGCAAATCTGGATAAGGAGAAAGCAAAAGAACGAAAGGCGGAAATACTGCATACATTTGAACGTATGGTAGCATATGCCGCAGAGCAGAATGTGCGAGGGATTTTAATTGCAGGTGATATGTTCGACACCGGACGTATCACTGCAACTACGAAAAATGCAGTGCTGCATCAGATGAAGAATCACCCGCAGATTCTGTTTTATTATTTGAATGGAAATCATGACAGTGACAATTTTCTTGCGACTTTGGAAGAACTTCCGGAGAACCTGAAACTGTTTGGTACAACGTGGACAAGTCATTCGGTTGGGAATATTATGATTACAGGTGTGGATTTGACTGTGGAAAATGCAGACCTTTCCTATGCATCCCTGGACCTTCAAACGGACAGGTTCAATATCGTGGTGCTGCACGGACAGGAAGGCGAACTGATTCAACTGCGTTCCCTGCAAAATAAAGGAATTGATTATCTTGCTTTGGGACATATCCATGGGTACAAAAAAGGGGCGTTAGACCCGAGAGGTACATATTGCTATCCGGGGTGCTTAGAGGGCAGAGGATTCGACGAATGTGGAGAGCATGGGTTTGTGCTGCTGGATATTGATGAGGAAACAGGTGCATATTCGCACACATTTATCCCGTTTGCAAAAAGAAGGTTGTATGAGGTGGCGGCGGACGTGACCGAGTGTCAGACGACTGCAGAGATGATTTCTAAAGTGGATAAGGTGCTGGTGCAGGTTGCGTGCGAAGAAACAGCACTGGTGAAAATCGTACTGCGGGGAGAAATTGATGTCGCTTGTGAAAAAGATGTGGATTACATTTTGACACGATTTAAATCCCGTTACTATTTTGTGAAGATTTCGGACGAAACGACTTTGAAGATAGATGCAAAGGATTATATGCTGGATGAGTCTTTAAAGGGAGAATATGTGCGTATGGTCATGGGAGATGATGCACTGTCAGAGGAAGAGAAGCATCTGATCATTCGTTATGGATTACAGGTGATTGCCGGAGAGGAGGTGCAGTAGAAGATGAAACTGATTTCTTGTTATGTGGAAAATTTTGGAAAACTGCATGATTACGGCATAGATTTTACCGAGGGTGCAAACGTGATTTGTCAGAAAAACGGCTGGGGGAAAAGTACCCTTGTGGCATTTATCAGAGCTATGTTCTATGGAATGGAAGGCGAGCGAAAACGCAATATCGAAGACAATGAGTGGAAGCGTTATACACCGTGGCAGGGTGGTGCATTTGGCGGAAGACTGACGTTTGAAGTATCCGGAAAACAGTATATTGTTACAAGAACCTTTCAGGGACAGGAATCCTTTGAATTGCGTGATGCCGGGACAAATCTGATAAGCCATGATTATTCTTCAAATCTTGGAGAGGAATTGTTCCATGTGGACAAGGCATCCTTTATGAGGACAGTGTTTTTTGGACAGGCAGACTGCGAAACGGCAGTGACAGATGATATCAATGCAAAGATTGGAAATCTGGCAGAAAATTCCAATGATTTGAATAGTTTTGCAGCAGCCAATCAAAGATTGAAAGAGTTGATGAATAGTCTGACTCCGAGCAGGAAAACAGGAAGTCTTTCCAAGCGAAAGACGGAAATTACGGAGTTAGAGCGAAAAGTAATGGTGCAAAAAGAATTGCCAAATGCCTTGCAAAGTAAGCAGACAACTTATGAGCAGGAACGAAAGAGCCATCAGCAACAGAAAGAGGCATTGCAATGGGCGGAGCAGGAGCAGATGCGCCTTTTGAAGTTAGAAAAAGTACTGGCAAAAAAGGAACAGTGGGAACAGTTAAAAAAGGAGTGTCAGCGTGCGAGAGAGGCATTTCCGGGCAGTGTTCCGAGTATGGAAACGATAGAAGAGGCACAGCGGCATGAGTCTGAGATGCAAAGAGCTCTGGTGTCCTGCAATCAGTATCAGATGCCGGAAAGTTTCAATGCTCCAGTCTCCGTCGTCGGAGTATTGCTGGCTGTTATCGGTTTGACTCTTGCGTGGATTGGTTTTGGCTTTCACACACTTTTCGCAGGCTGTGCCGGCGTGGCAGTGGCAGTGTTTGGCAGTGCACTTATCAGAAAACAGGCATGCCGATACCGAAAATGGTCACAAACGAAGCAGGAATATGAAGTACATAAACAACAGGTTTTTCGGTTCCTAAAGAAGCTGGATGTTATACCGAAGCCGAATCTGCAGGCACAGCTTGTTCACATGCGGGATGCTCTGCAGGTATATCATTATGCAACCCGGCAGTTAGCAGAATTTGAAAAAGAGACGGATACGGAGGCACTGTCACAGGAGACAAAAAAACAGGGAGAAGAGACACTTTCTCAAGTCAATGACCGTATTCGGAATATGCGGGCAAGACTGGCAGAAAGTGAGAGATACTTAAGAAACTGTCAGACGGACTTGGAACGCCTGCAGGAACAGCTGGAAGAATGGGAAGAAGACAGAAACCGTTTGGAGAAATTAAAGGAATTGCAGGAACAGGAGCAGAAAAAATACAATGCCATCGTAAAGGTACAAGAGTGTCTTACAAAAGCAAAAGAGAGCCTGACCAATCGGTATTCCAAGCCGATTCTGAATCGTTTTTGCTCTTATTTTCAGATGCTTACCGAAGATAATACGGAAAAGTTTTCGATGGATGCCAATACGAAACTGTGGGTAAATGAGCAGGGAAACTTAAGAGAAACCAACACACAAAGTCTGGGACTACGGGATTTGATGGGTATCTGTCTTCGGATTTCTCTGGTGGATGCCATGTATAAGGAGGAATTACCAATGTTGATACTGGATGACCCGTTCACCAATCTGGATGATGATAAGATGCGATATGCAAGGAAATTCCTTAAAACGCTGGCAGAAAAGTATCAGATTATTTACTTCACCTGTAGCGAAGCAAGAAAATAGTGCCTTATTTTATTAAGGCACTACGTTCCTGAATCTTATTGAGGATACGTTCCGCTTCGCTGCCTGTGGCAGGAGTCGGTTGATAATTATTGCGGTTAGATTCGGAAGATAATGAACATGGAATAATATTCGTTACATTGTCGTCTTTTACTCCATCTTTTGTAACCGTAAAGGTTTGCTGGAAGATCATGGTATCTT
>CAZXQK010000121.1:0-4513 GCA_964642785.1 uncultured Faecalimonas sp. | reverse complement strand
GTATATGTACAGGGTATTCTCCGGCTGCAATCTGAAATGCATATTTGCTGTGCTCTGTTTCCAGACAGAACATCTTTCTTTCCTCATCAAATCTAATAGACATTTTTATCCTATCCTTCCATCTCTACACTTGTTTCTAATACAATATCGTGTACATTCTTCCCTATCTGTATCAGGAATTTTCCAGGATTCACCATCCATTTATCATATATCGTAGAATAATAAGCGAACGCATCTTTTCCAAGTCGCATGGATACCTGCTTCTTCTCATGTGCCGGAATCTCCACCTTATCAAATGCCTTCAGTTCACGTACCGGACGATATACGACCGGGTGTACTTCACTTACATACACCTGAAGCACTTCTTTTCCGTCCATATCACCGGTATTTTCAACCGAAAACTGAACCTGAATCCCATCATTTTCTTTCTTGATCTTTAAATCAGAATAAGTAAATTCTGAATAACCAAGTCCGTATCCAAACGGGTACAACACCTTGACATCATGACTTTCAAAATGCCGATAACCTACATTCAACTTTTCTTCGTATACCATCACAGAATCATCTCTTGTTGTATGCTCTGACGGGATATCGTCGATGGAAAATGCATAAGTTTCTGTCAGTCTTCCTGAAGGATTGACCTTTCCGGTCAGCACATTTGCCACCGCCTTTGAAACATTCTGACCGCCGAATCCTGCCAGTACGACAGCATCGGCATCCCGGTGGATTTCTGCCAGATCTACGGCGGAACCTGCATATACCACTACAATCAGTTTCTTGGAATGTGCACGCAAATACCGGAACGCATCCATCTCCTCAGGCGAAAGGGAAATGCTCTGTCTGTCCGTCTCCTCGACTTCAGCACCAGCACCTGTTCCCACCGTCAGAATCGTCACATCACTCTCCTCACTGTCAAGGCACGCCTGACGGATATTTCCCATACTGACAAGTACACCGAAAATCTTGCCGATACTCTCTGAATAAAATGTGTCATATCCTTGTTTCCGCAACGCTTCATCCAATGTACAGAATGGTCTGTTCGGAATCACGGCACTGCTTCCGCCACCATGATAATAAATATGTGCCGGTGCTCCGGTAACATAAATTTTCTCTTTCTGCAACGGCAATACACCGTTATTCTTCAATAAAACGATACCTTCTTCTTCTACCTGCTGTGAAATGCCAATCCGTTCTTCTACAGAATACTTTACTTCCTGCAGTTTCTTCTCTTCTGCAGCCTTATCCCCCAGTGCAAGCATTCTTTCTGCACTCTGGTTCAGACAATCCAGATCAATCCGATTACGCTGTAAATGTTCCCTCATTTCCAGCGCATGCTTCTCATTATGTGGAAACTCCAAATCCAGTCCGGCATGCAGAGAATCCAACGGATCCTGCACTGCTTCCCAGTCAGAAACGATGACACCGTCAAATCCTAACTGTTCCCTCAAAAGTTCATTCAGCTTCTTATTGGCACTCATGCGCACGCCGTTCACAAGGTTATACGATGTCATGACCGTCCACGGCTTTGCCTGTACCGCAATCTCAAAAGGTTTCACATAGATTTCTCTCAATGTCCGCTCGTCCACCTCTGAGGACAGCCAGTATCTGGAATACTCCCTGTTATTACAGCAAAAATGTTTAAGCGAAGTACCTACATGCCCTTCCTGTACACCTTCAATAAATGCCTTACCAAATACACCTGCCACATACGGATCTTCACTGAAATATTCGAAGTTTCTTCCGCACAGAGGTGTTCTCTTTATATTCACGCCCGGTCCTAAAAGGACATCCACGTTATGTTCAATGCAATCGTCAGCAATGGCTCGTCCCATCTGATGTGCCATAGACACATTCCATGTCTGTGAAAGCATCTGGTAGCATGGATAGGCAACCGACGGATAAATACTGTCATTCGCCCAACTGTCCGTAACTGCCAGACAGCGAAGTCCAACCGGCCCGTCACTGACTTTGATTTTTCCGGTCTTTCCATCCAGATCGTCTGTCTCCCACCAGTCTTTTGCCATTACCAATCTTAATTTTTCGGTATCAGATATTTCCTTTTGTTTCTTTTCCTTTGTTATCATGTCTTATCTACCTACTTATTCCTAATTTGTCTGAATACATATCTAGACGAAGCAAGTTTCTGCTCCGTCTAGATACAACTTTTATTTTTTCCCTAGAATTTTAATTTCTGAAATGCCGACCTGTTCCTGACCATCCGACACCTCTATTGTAATTCGCATGCTCTTTACATTCCACTCTTCCATGGTGGTGTATGCCGCCGCGCCTAAAATCACACCTTCATCTGTAAAATAATTCGAATCAAATGCGATATTTTGTAAAACCCTTGTCACTTCATGTCCGTTTTCTATACAGACGCACTCAATCTTTGCGATATTTCTAAAACACATGTCCTTGTCAGAAGAATTATATACCATCACTCCTCCAATGACCCTCGTCGTATTGAAATCAAAAATAACCGTCGTTGTTTTTCTAATGGAACTTTCCTTATCCGTTCCATAAATTGATAACAGCCCGTCCGTCAGACACGAAAGATTGGTTACTCCGTCTCCGCTTACCTGTGCTTCCCCAGCAATGTTCTTGAACGCACTAAACTGTTCCATTACCGGCTGTACCGTCCGGGTTGGTCCGTTCACATACATAATGTCCATACCATTTTTATTGGTTATCCATTTCACTTCATCAATTGCTATATTTCTTGAACTTCCACCGCCTGTTTTATCACTTGCATTATACGGTGTATCATGCCTGTGATATACCATATACAACTGTTCTCCCACCGTCACAAAAGAATGATGCCCTGTTCCGGTAATGCCCTGACCGGACTGATAATATCCTTTTAAAAGGATACCGCCTTCGTCTTCTTTCAGTTTTGTATACGTTCCTAATACACTGTCGGAAACAGCCTGACGAACCTGATAACCATTAGTTCCATACAAACCTATCGAATATGTCAGATAGTACTTGTCATTGTGGTAAATTAATTCCGGTCCTTCGCAAATTCGATAAATATCCTCAGAAACCGCCCCTTCAATAAGCACTTCGGCATTTTCCCAATCCGGAGCCATCCAGTTATTATCTTTCATCGGTACACCACAGATACGATTTGGTTTTTTACTGTTATCTGTCCATAAAAGATATTTCTTTCCATCACTATCCACATACGGATGTGGATCTATGGCACGCTCATATCCGCCGACTCCAGATGATACACCTCCATTCTTCTGTGCAAATGCATGATATTTCGCAGGATCTAAATAAAAGTACTTCGTATTATCCTGTGAATAGGTACTTGCATCATAATCATGTATATCAGTAAAATCAGCCAACTCAAATCCTTTATCCGGATTTTTTGAAGTTGCAAGCAGCATCTGATACTTCACATCTCCCGCATCCGGCGGTGTTGCACTAAAGAACATATAGTACAACTTTGTATCTTCATCATAGACAACTTCCGGAGCCCAGATATCTGTCCATCCGGTCAAGCCGGCAACGGTATTACCGACATCTTCCCAATCCATCAGATTTTTGGAACGATAGCAGTGGCAGATTCCACTTGTCACGTACATGTAATAGTATCCGTCTCTGGCTGTGTTATCCAGCACAAAAGGATCTGCCCCGCTAACCTTCTTATTATTCTGATAGAATAACGTTCATCCGTATGTGGTCACCACATTACAGATTCCATTTCTTGCCACAAATGTATATGTTCCATCATCATTTGCGGTCAGTTCTTTTCCGTTAACCTCCAAACCGATACATCTGTATCCTGTATCCGGTGTAACAGTAAGCGTCACTTTATCTCCTACCACATATGCATCTTTGTCAGTTGTAACAATACCATTTCCCTCTGTCAGTCCTGTAAAACTTACCGGTCTTGAAACAGAGAATGGGATGGTAATGTCCTCAGTTGCATCCCAATGTGCTAAAGTCACTTTGGCACTTGTGTTTCCGGTAATCTTATCTGTAAAATCTAACGATATACCCGGCTCCAGAACAACAGGACTACCATTGAGATATAACTCAAATTTTGCTCCTTCCTTCACAATCCGGAATTGAATTCCAGTCTCCGAATTAAACAATGTGTATTCATCTTCTGTCAACTTATGCATCAATGCCCACGAGTTACTCAACAGACCGCTCTTTCCAGGATTTTGCAATTTATATGTACCATTTTGGTATATCAATGTAAATCCAACCTGTTTGCTGTTTCCAAAATCGAATATAACACCTACTCGACGATTAGATGCATTTTTTAATGTCAACGTCAAATCCATCGTATCATACTTTTCTGCAAAATCGACTGTTTTAGTAGTTCCACCTACTAACGTTACAAGACCTTCATCCTGTTTTGAAACATCCCAGGAACTTCCATAAAGGAATGTCTTCCCCTGCACCTGTGGAATCTTTGTACTCACGCTAAATGGAACAGTCAGATTTTCTCCTTGAGCTCCCCAATGTGCCAATGTTACTTTTGCACTGGTATCATCAT
>CAZXQK010000120.1:0-4522 GCA_964642785.1 uncultured Faecalimonas sp. | reverse complement strand
ATGCCAGGACCAGGAGGAGGCGCACATGGAGGCGGAGGTTCCCGCGGAGGCGGTTCCCATGGAGGATTTGGAGGCCCGGGAGGCGGTCCACATGGAGGATTCGGAGGTCCGATGGGAGGAGGTCCGCGTGGAGGATTCGGAGGCCCGATGGGCGGTCCACATGGAGGATTTAGAGATCCGATGGGAGGTCCGCGAGGATTTTGGGGACCAAGATGGCACAGAGGCCCGCGTTATTATGGTGGTGGTGGTTGCCTGAGTGGCATAATTGGTACGATTTTTTCACTTGTGATAGTGATCGCCATTGTGATTTCCCTGTTTGGCACTATGGCAGGCTCCTGTGCGGCACGTTTTGGCGGAAGTAAAACACAAAGCGAAAATTATTCTGCAGAACTTTTGTATGACGAGGAAGCCTTGCAGGATTTTGCAGATGCACAGTATAAGGCGGAATTTAAAAAATCAACGGCTTATGAAGATAATCTGCTTTTAGTGGTTTTGATCAGCGATGACTACTATGAGTATTCCTACATTGCATGGGTTGGTGACCATATTGCAACAGATATCAATTATCTGTTTGGAAACGAGGAGACAGAATTGGGGCAGGCAATGGAGAACTGCATCAATTCCAATTCGTATAAGTATTCGTTAGATTCTAATTTGGCACAGGTAGTGGAAAGCATGGAGAAAGAGATTACTTCTCAGGGACTTTCTTCCTCATTTAAATGTGAAGAACAGCACGTACAGGTGGAATCTCATTTGACGAATAAGACGAAACTGTCGATGACTGAGGAAACGGTCAATGATGCACTGCAGCAGTTTACGGAAACTACGGGGATTCCGATGGTGATTGTTGTGGAAGATATGGATCAGGTATTTTAAATAGAAAAGTGAGTTGAAACGGGATTTCAACTCACTTTTTCAAATGCAATTTCTTTTTGAAGAAAGAATTTCTGTACCATGGTATCCCACGCCTGCTCTAAAGATTTATCCATACAAAACAGGTTCATGGCTGTGCCGGTAACACACTGTAGTTTCTGACCGTCGTACTTCAGATTGATGTAAAGACCGCGCACATCTTCCGGGCGAAAGGATAATTCCTGCTGCTGTATCAGTTTTTGAACATTAGATTCGGACAATCCTAAGACAAACCGGAAACTTAAGGGAGTCCGTTTCCCTTTGATCAGCGAAAAGCAGTAATCCCGTACTTCTTTCCAAAGGACGTATTCCCGATTCGGTGCTACATCACTTTCAAAAAATTCTTTTTTCAAATATCCGTCTATCTGAAAGGTCGCAAAGGTCACAACTTCTCCTTCAATAAAGAGAAACGGATCAAAGGTCTCCGATAATAACAGTTTCGACATACATTCTTTCACTTCGGTTAATGATAAAGCAATCATGCAAATTCCTCCTTTTGTTTGTGGTCTGATTTTGTCAGCAGAAAATAAATGGATAGTGCCAGTGTTACAAATTCTGCCAAAGGAACAGATGCCCAAATTCCAACGATATCAAACAGTGGTGCCAGAAGAAAGACGAATACAGTACTCAGTACACAGCCTCTTGCGAGACATACCACCAATGACAACTGTGGTTTGGCAGTGGACTGGAAAAATCCGACTACAAACATATTTATACCGGTCACAAAAAATCCAATGAAGTAAATGCGTATGGCGGTTGGTGACATTGCAAGAATCTCTTCATTCGGATTCAGGAAAATGTAGGTAAATAAATTTGGTACAATCAGTCCTAACAGTGCAGGGATGGAACAGATGACAATCGCTGTCTTGATGCCCAGATGCTGTACCTGTCGGATACGCTGCGAAAGACCGGCACCGTAATTCGTGGATAGAATCGGTTGCGCAGCCTGGTTAATCCCGTTGCACAGACAAGTTACGATGATTGCAGTGTTGCAGATGACTCCGTACATACTGATGCCCAGATCTCCGGCATATTTTAATACTTCAATATTAAAAACAAACATGACAATGCCGGTAGACACCTCCAATAGGAAACTGGTAAATCCGTTTTGAAAAATTTGCCTCATATGAGAGAAGGAAAACCGTTGCAGGGAGAATTTCAACCCGTTTTTTCCAGAGAAGAAATGGAGGCATAAAATACATACGGTGCACAGAGAACCGAACACACTTGCAATCGCCGCACCTGCCATGCCCATCTGCAGAGGATATATAAAGATTAAATCCAAAATTACGTTTAATACACCGCCGGATATGACTGCAATCATGGATAACCTGGGTGCACCGTCATTTCTTACAAAGGTCTGCAGGAGGGAGGAAAAGGAAAATGCACTTAACCCTCCGATGACGTAAGGTGCGTAGTCCAATGCATACGGAAGTGTGGCTTTTGTCGCACCCAAAAAGAGGGCGATGGGCTTTATAAAAACCAACATCAGAACGGTCAGCACAAGGCAGGTCAGGGCGTTTAACAGGACGGAAAGCGTAAAATAACATTTTCCCAACTGTTCGTCCCCCCGTCCCCGTGCAATGGACATCAATACTGAGCCGCCGACACCGAATAAAAGTCCGATTCCGAAGAATACATTAAATAATGGCAGAATGATGTTCAGTGCGGCCATGGCAATGGTGCCGATTCCTTTGCCGATAATAATCGTGTCCGCTAACACATAGATGGAAGTCACCATATTTGCCAAAATTGCTGGCACCAGATAGCGGAAAAATAATTTGGAAACAGATTCTGTTAATAAATGATTCGTTTGCATCAAATACTCCTTATCGTTAAAAAATTCAGTATGTACAGTATAACAGATACGGAAGAAGATTACATTCTATTTTGCAGAAAAGTTGACTTTTTAAAAGGGAGACAGTATCATAGAAGAATGAGAAAAAGGAGTGTATCACATGAATCGTATTGACAGATTATTTGATTTGCTGCAAAAAGGGACTTCCCAGTTTCACACAATTTTAGCAGCGAAAGAAACACTGATAAAAGAAGGGTTTGAAGAACTGGAATTAAAGAAGAACTGGCAGATAAATCGAGGCGGAAAGTATCTGCTTTCCCATCATGGTTCGACATTGTTTGCTTTTACAATCGGGAAATCGTTTCAGGCAGAGGACGGATTTCGCATTGCGGCATCCCATGGAGATTTTCCGGGATTTCGCATCAAGCCGAATGCGGGAATGGAAGTGAAAGGATATCTGCAACTGAATACGGAAGGGTATGGAGATGCCATTCTCTCCAGCTGGCTGGACAGACCGCTTTCCGTTGCGGGACGTGTGGTCTTAAAATCGGACGATGTGTTCAAACCGAAGGTGCAGTTCATAGATATGGAAAAGCCGGTGCTGATCATTCCAAACCTTGCCATTCATTTCAATCGGGAAATGAATAAGGGAGTGGAACTTCGTAAACAGGTGGAAATGCTTCCAATCTATGGAACGGCATCGGAAGAACTGACAAAAGACGGATTTGTGATGGCTGTTGCAGAAGCATTAGGAGTAGAGAAGGAAGATATTTTGGATTACGAACTGACGGTTTATAATACGGACAAACCGGAAATTGTCGGTTTGAAGGATGAATTTGTGTCAGCACCGCGGCTGGATAACTTAACATCTACGCAGGCAATCATGGAAGGAATTGTAAACAGTCAGAGAGCAAAAGGTCTCAATATGATGGTCGTATTTGATCATGAGGAAATTGGAAGCTGTTCGAAACAGGGAGCGGCATCTACCTTGTTATCAACGGTGCTGGAGAAAATTTATGTTTCTCTTGGCATGACAAAGGCGGATTATGTCAATGCATTGGAAGACAGTCTGTTCATGTCGGTTGATGTCAGTCATGCATATCACCCGAATTACGGTGCAAAATATGATATGACCAATCAGCATGTGTTAAATCAGGGATTTGCGATTAAGGAAGCGGCAGGACAAAGTTATGCAACCGACAGCGAAGCGATTGCGATTGTTCAGCAGATTTGCGAGAAAGAGAAGATCGCATACCGAAAATTCGTGAAACATTCGGACTTAGCAGGAGGCGGAACATTGGGAGCCATTTCTTCTGCCATGCTCCCGATACGTACGGTTGATATGGGAGTACCGATTCTTTCCATGCATTCCAGCAGAGAGACAATGGGTGTGAAAGATTATGAAAGTCTGGTCGATTTCATGGAAGCATATTACAGATTATAGGTGTCATGATGGAAATACGTTTGAATAAATATATCAGTGATGCAGGAGTCTGTTCCCGAAGGGAGGCAGACAGACTCATTGAAAGCGGGAAAGTAACGGTAGATGGTAAACGGGCACAGATGGGGATGAAAGTGACGGATTCGCAGGTTGTACGGGTTGGGAAAAAAGAGATTCATCCGAAAAATGAAATGGTGCTTTTGGCAGTCAACAAGCCGGCAGGGATTGTGTGTACGGAAGAAAAGCGGGAGAAACATAATATTATCAATTTTCTAAAATATCCGACACGCATCACCTATATCGGACGACTGGATAAAGATTCGGAAGGTCTGCTTTTGATGACGAATAATGGAGACATTATCAACAAGATG
>CAZXQK010000119.1:0-4565 GCA_964642785.1 uncultured Faecalimonas sp. | reverse complement strand
AGTCTCGCAATTTAAAACAAGCCAGACCTTTCGGTCAGTATGTTGACTTGCTACGTTATACGCTTGCTACTCCCTCATGGGAAATTGTATCCCCATTTTAGCACCTCATCCTATGCATGTCAAATCATTTCGACGAAGATTGCATCCCTGATTGCATTAATTCATCGGTCAACTGCAGAATCTCCGGTGCCACTTTTTCACATTCACCTTTCTGTCCAATGCTTTTAAGGCATCCAACTCTGTGTGTTCATTTTTTGTTCATTTGAGTTAGAAAAATGTTTCCGTTTTATTAAAAATTTACCGATGTTGTCCGCAATGTCCACCGCAACCATGATTGCCACAAGTGTGACCTTCGCTGTGATGTTCATCATGGTGATTACACCGGACGTCAGGATTGAAGTCCAAATTTCCTGCAACAAAAGCTGCCACCGCCTCATCTGCATTACCGGATACACCGCCGTACAATTTGATATTAGCAGCCGCCAAAGCTGCCTGTGCACCACCACCAATGCCACCGCAGATTAGCACATCGGCACTCAATGCGTTCAGTACACCGGCTAATGCTCCATGTCCACTGCCATTTGTATCAACAACTTGGGAAGAAATGACCTTCCCCTCTTCCACATCATAGATTTTGAACTGTTCGGTATGACCGAAGTGCTGAAAGATTTCTCCGTTTTCATAAGTAACTGCAATTCTCATAATTTTGTCTCCTTTTTCGATTTTATATTTTTCATGGTAGGTTTGCATGTAACAGTCATATCCGCAATCGGTACTTTGCCCATTGCAGAGCCAAAAATCGCCACCCTCAATCCGAAGCGGGCGACCGTCCACAATACAGTCCGCAACTTTTTTTCTTGCACTTTCGTAAACGCGTTGTACCGTCGTTCTGGCAATCTGCATGAATGCCGCACATTTTTCCTGTCCGCAGCCTTCTTTGTCAATCAGACGCAGAGTTTCATATTCGTCCACAGTCAAAATAATAGGTTCTCTGTCTGCGGCAGAATCTGTTGGTGCAAACAGTACGGTTTGGGGATAATGGCACACTCTCCGGCATTTCACAGGTCTTGGCATATAACTCCTCCTTGATGCAATCTTTTCTATATCATACTTTATTTACGGGCATATGTCAATAACACAATTGACATATGTCCGGTGTCAACGAACCAGATACCAATATTCAATCCATTTCCATGGAAACGAATCCGAGAAAGCAGAGGCTTTTCTCAAGTGGAACTTGCTAACGAATCCGGAGTACATCTGCGTTCTATTCAGATGTACGAACAAAAAGTAAATGACATAGATAAAGCACAGTCCAAAACACTCTATAAAATATCACGGGTGCTCGGATGTACAATCGAAGATTTATTGGAAGATCCTATGAATTAGAACAACGCCACGGGAATCCCGTGGCGTTCAATTAACTCAATGTGTTCTTATTTCGCATTCTTCACCGCCGGTGCGATCGAAATCTCCGCACCATAATACGGAATCAAAGTTGCCTGCAATGCGTGATAAATATCATTTTTACCCGGCCATACAGTTCCAATCACCTGATTATTTCTGTCTAACTGATGGAACCAGGAACCATTCACATGATCTAATACCTTTTCATCTGCATACTGCAAAAATTCTGCATAGCAGTCTGCATACTGCTGCTTCTTTGTCACCTGCCAAAGAACTGCCGCTGTATTGATTCCTTCGCAGAGTGTCCAGTGCATACGGTCATGCACGATTGGATTTCCTTCCCAATCCGTTGTGTATACAATACCCGGTGCACCGTCTGCATTCCAGGCATCTTCCACTGCTCTGTTAAACAGATGCTCTGCTACCTGAATATATGTTTCTGCCTCTTTTCTGTCCTCTTTATAAGTAGAAAGAGCCCACTGTACGATCAGACGTGCCCATTCCAGACCATGTCCCGGTGTAGCACCGTATGGTTTGAACTGGTCATCCGGTTTCTCACGGTTGAATTCCAGTTCTGCTTCCCACTTATCCGTATAATGCTCTGGAATCCGCCAATCGTTTTCTCTCGCCCATTCCACGACATGATCAATGATGCGTCCTGCACGAACCCGGTAAATCTCTTTGCCTGCTACATCTGCTGCCGCAAGAAACGCTTCTACAGAATGCATGTTGGCATTGATTCCGCGATATGTGTCACGTTCCGTAAATTTCGTATTCCAGTTATCTGATGCAAGACCATTTTCTTCTTCCCAGAAATACTTGTCGTAGTCAGCAAGTGCCGCTTCTAACAATTCTTCTGCACCCGGTCGTCCAATCAGCATTGCTGAACTTGTCGCCAAAATCACGAATGCATGAGCATAGCACATTTTCCCCGGAAGAATCTCATCATTCGGTCCCAGTCCTGCGTACCATCCACCATTTTTCACATCACGCATAGAACCCTTCAGTGCCCGAAGTGCCTCGTCCACCAACTGTTCACTTCCCTCATATCCCAAAAGCGAACCAATGCTGTAGACATGAGCCATTCTGCATGTCGCATAGGTATCTCTGTTACGTTCTTTCCATGGTGCACCGTCTTCCTTTAAATAGTAGGCAGAACCGTCCGGTGCCGGAAATCTGCTTCCGAACCGGAGTAAATCCATACATAATACCTGTAACCATTCTCTGTTTTCTTTTGTGTCAATCTGATACTTTTTATCCATTGTTTTTACTCCTTTGATTTATAAGTTTAATGCGGATACGCCTGTCAGGGCTGCGCCACATGATGCTTCTTCTTTATTTTCTGCTAATTGCAGTGGCATTCCGAATTTTTCTTCAAAAATGCGTTGCAAATGCACATTTTTTCTCACACCGTTTCCGGAAGCCACCAACATTGTTTTCTGCTGTAATATGTCCTTATCAATTCCCTGATACATCCGGTGCAATTCTTCTGCCATGCCGTCCAGCACACCATAGATAAATGCACCCGGTGTAAAATTGGATATTCCGATATTCGTGATGCTTCCTCGCAGATTCGGATTTTCACGTGTTCCGGAAAAATTAGTACAAATCTCCAGTTGATCCCCTCTTTTTCCCAAATCCTCCTTATCTAAAATACTGCTCATAATCTGATAATGGTCTGCTCCGGTGAGTCCTGCTGTTTCCGTATAACTCCTGAAGAAATTTTCCAATATCGCATATGCCCGTCCACCGCAAAGTGAAGAACCGGCAAGCAGATATCTTCCTTTATTATAAGGGCGGACCTCCACACCCTCTGCCTGACATATAACATCAGACAGAACGGAAACCTGTCCGCCGGTTCCCATGTTCACCAGTACAGACGCTTCCGGATCCTTTACAGAGCCTAAAAAACTTGCCTGATTATCACCAATCGCAGTGATAACCGGTATCTGACGATACGTGCCTATCTGTTCATAAGTATCTGTTACTTTCGGAAGAACCTGGCAATCCACACCCAGTTCTGTCAGAATATCTTTCATAAATTCAGACTGCTCCACACAGAAAAATCCCATACTCGCCGCATTGCTGCTGTGAATATACGGCTCTTTTCTCTCCGTAAGTACCATTCCAAGATAATCTGCTATCGTACATAATTTCGCAGCGTTTTCCGGAATCTGATTGATCCACATCTGATAAAGATGAGTCACTAATCCGTACCCTGTATACGTTTTCAAATGATATTTTTTCTCCACCAGAGAACAAACGCTCTCATTGTCAAAACATTTCTGTTCTCCGCTTCCGTCCTGCCATGTGTACAACGGGCTTACATGCTGTCCGTTCTTATCTACATACAGGATTCCATGCATCTGTCCCGTCAGACCAATCCACTGTATATCATCAAAATCCGCAAGAATCTGATTCAGCAAATCCTGTGCCTTTTCCGTAATAACCGCCGGATTTTGTATCTTTCTCCATGTATGTTCGCAATTAAGAAAACTTCCATTGTCAATCGTATATGCCTTCAAAACTCTTTGCTCTTTGACTTCCACAACTGCCGCACTGATCGTCGTAGTTCCAATATCCAATCCTATTGCCTTCATACTGTTCTCCAATCACTGATTTTATCGCTAAGAACATTATACACGACGCAATCGGATAATGCCATATATAAATAATTTTTAAGCGGAAATATCACTCAGTCGCAACAGGTCGGCAATCGTGGCTATAAACTCACTGTTTGTCGGTTTCCGATTATTTATAACAGCTGAATTCCCAAAATATTTTTTCAATACACTGCCATCTCCCCGCTTCCATGCAACCTCTATCGCCCGCCGGATAGCATGTTCAACACACAGTGGTGTTGTGTGGTAATCCTTCGCAATATCCGGATACAAAATCTTTGTTACAGCACCGATCATACTTATATCATCCACCGTCATTAAAATAGCCTTCCTCACATATGAGTAACCTCTCAAATTGGCAGGAACACCTATTTCTCTCAGTATTGTCGTAACTTCAATGTCTGTCTTTTTCGAAAATTCAATTATATTACTGTATTCCATCGTTTTCTCCTCGCTATATCAAGAAAATTTGTTTCCCTGCTCCAAAATGTTTTTACACTTGTATTCACAAATCTACCATGCTATAATGTAACCGTA
>CAZXQK010000118.1:0-4579 GCA_964642785.1 uncultured Faecalimonas sp. | reverse complement strand
TGAAGGGGCTTGTCATTGACCTTCGCAGTAATCCGGGAGGCAATTTGGATGTTGTTGTTGATATGGTGGACTTGATTTTGTCGGAAGGAACGATTGTCTCTGTGAAAGACAAGAACGGAAATGGAAAGGTTTATACAGCAAAGGAAGATTGCAAATTGGATGTACCGTTAGTCGTATTGGTCAACGGATATAGTGCAAGTGCTTCGGAAATTTTTGCAGGGGCAGTAAAAGACCATAAGCTTGGAACTTTAGTAGGAACGACAACTTATGGAAAAGGAATTGTACAGAATATTTTTGATTTGCAGGACGGAACGTCCTTGAAGATTACAAGTTCAGAATACTTTACGCCGAATGGAACCAATATTCACGGAATTGGTGTGAAGCCGGATGTGGAGATTGAGTATGAGTATGACGAAACAGATCCGAAAAAAGATAATCAACTGGAAAAAGCAATCGAAATACTGAAAAGTGGGAAAGGAAAGTAAATACGATGAAAGTCTTGATTCAAAATGGATATGTTTTGGACCCGGAAAGCAAACGGGAAGGAAATATGGATGTTCTTGTTGAAGATGACAGGATTGTAAAAGTAGCAGAGCGGATATCAGAAGAAGCAGACAGGGTATTGGATGCAGAAGGCTGTTATGTTATGCCGGGGTTTATAGACCTTCATGTGCATTTGCGTGATCCGGGACTGGAGTATAAGGAAACTTTGGCAACCGGCGGAATGGCAGCGGCACATGGTGGTGTGACAACGATTTGTGCGATGCCGAATACGAAGCCGGTCATTGATACAGGAGATAAAGTCCGTGCTGTACATAAGCGGGCAGAATCAGAATCTCCGGTTCATGTGATTCAGATTGGCGCAGTGACTGTGGGACAGCAGGGAGAGAAACCGGCAGACATTGCAGGCATGGCGCAGGCAGGCTGTCATGCAATCAGCGAGGACGGTAAGTCGGTAATGAATGCATCGCTTTACAGGAAAGCCATGAAACTTGCAAAGGAGAATGGCATTTCTGTATTTGCACATTGTGAGGATATCACTATGGTAGAAGGCGGTGTGATGCACGCAGATGAAAAAGCGAAAAAACTTGGATTGAAGGGGATTACAAATGCGGTAGAAGATGTGATCGTAGCGCGGGATATCCTGCTCGCAAAAGAAACCGGTGTGCGGCTGCATTTGTGCCACTGTTCCACGGAGGATAGTGTGAAACTGGTGGCGGCAGCAAAAAAAGAGGGACTTCCTGTCACTGCAGAAGTATGTCCGCACCATTTTACCATGACAACCGATGATATTATGGAGGATGACGGTAATTTCAAAATGAATCCGCCACTTCGAGGAATGCGTGACGTAAAAGCCTTAAAGGCGGGGCTTCACGCAGATATTATGGACGTGATTGCAACAGACCATGCACCACATGGAGTAGAAGAAAAGAACTGCTCTATGACGAAGGCGGCATTTGGTATCGTGGGATTAGAGACGATGGCTGCACTGACCTATACGGAACTGGTGGAAACAGGGGTTCTGACACCGATGCAGATGGCGGAAAAGACCAGTTACAATCCGGCAATGATTTTGGGACTCTCAGACAGAGGGGCGGTTTTAGAGGGAAAACGTGCAGACCTCGTAGTGTTTGATTATACGGCAGAGTATAAGATTGATAAGAATAAATTTTATTCCAAAGGAAAGAATACACCGTTTCATGGAAGAACAGTGAGAGGTGATGTGCGGTACACATTAGTAGACGGCAAGGTAGTATACGAAAAATAGAGTATTTGGAGGAAGAGAACATGATCAACAAATTAGTGGCAAACATTAAAAAGACAAACGCACCAATCGTGGTAGGATTAGATCCGATGCTAAACTACATTCCGGAACAGGTGCAGAAACAAGCATTTGCAGAATATGGCGAAACATTAGAGGGCGCAGCAGAAGCAATCTGGCAGTTCAATAAAGAAATTGTGGACCATACCTGCGATCTGATACCGGCGGTGAAACCACAGATTGCCATGTATGAACAATTCGGAATTCCGGGACTTACGGCGTTTAAAAAGACGGTGGATTATTGTAAAGAAAAAGGATTGGTTGTCATTGGAGATATCAAACGAGGTGACATTGGCTCTACATCCGCAGCTTATGCAGTCGGTCACGTGGGACGTGTGCAGGTAGGAAGTGAGTCTTATGTACCGTTTGATGAAGATTTTGTAACGGTGAACCCATATCTTGGTTCGGACGGTGTAGATCCGTTTGTAAAAGTCTGTAAAGAAGAAAATAAGGGAATCTTTGTTTTGGTAAAAACATCGAATCCGTCCAGCGGTGAATTTCAGGACCGTCTGGTAGATGGAAAGCCATTGTATGAAATTGTAGGTGAAAAAGTTGCCGAGTGGGGCGAGGCTCACATGGGTGATGCGTACAGTTATGTCGGTGCAGTGGTCGGTGCAACTTATCCGGAGATGGGAAAAGCACTTCGTAAGATTATGCCAAAGACTTATATTCTGGTACCGGGTTACGGTGCACAGGGTGGAAAAGGAAAAGATTTGGTACATTTCTTCAATGAAGACGGACTGGGTGCAATCATCAATTCTTCTCGTGGAATTATTGCGGCTTATAAGCAGGAGGCTTATGCACACTATGGTGCGGAGCATTTTGGAGAGGCATCAAGAGCAGCGGTTGAAGCGATGATAAAAGATATTCGGGAAAGTCTTTAAACAAAGGAGAGAAATGAGCATATGGCAGGCAGGAAAAAAGAAGATGCAGTTGTAGTTTCACAGGAGCAGATTGCAGATCAGATTTTCAGTATGTGGATTCAGACAGATGCCGCAAATGAAGCGAAACCGGGGCAGTTTATTTCTATGTACACGACAGACGGAACGAAACTGCTTCCAAGACCGATCAGTATCTGTGAAATAGATAAAGTAAACGGAAGATTGCGTGTGGTTTATCGTGTGACAGGGGAGCATACTGGAACCAAAGAGTTTTCAAAGTTACAGGCGGGAGATAAGATTCCGGTAGTGGGACCACTTGGAAATGGATTTCCACTGGAGAAAGCAGAAGGAAAGAAAGCCTTTTTGATGGGGGGAGGTATCGGAGTACCGCCAATTCTGGAACTGGCAAAGCAGTTACAGTGCGAAAAGCAGATCGTGGTGGGATATCGCAATGCGCATACTTTCTTAAGAGAGCAGTTTGAAGAAAACGGTACTGTATATATATCCACAGAAGACGGAAGCGTGGGGAGCAAGGGGAATGTAATGAATGCTATTGCAGAGAAGAACCTGACAGCGGACATTATCTATGCCTGTGGACCGACACCGATGCTTCGTGCCATCCAAGCGTATGCCAGGGAACGTGGAATCGAATGCTACATTTCGCTAGAAGAAAAAATGGCATGCGGAATCGGTGCCTGTCTTGCCTGTACCTGTAAGAGTAAAGAAAAAGATCATCATACCAATGTTCATAACAAACGAATCTGTAAAGATGGTCCGGTATTCTTAGCAACGGAGGTGGAAATCTAATGGATATGCGGGTAAACATAGCAGGAGTTGAATGGAAGAATCCGGTTACGGTTGCATCAGGAACCTTTGGCTCCGGAGCAGAGTTTTCTGATTTTGTAGATTTGAACCGTCTTGGTGCAGTTACGACAAAAGGTGTGGCAAACGTGCCATGGGCTGGAAATCCGACTCCGAGAGTAGCAGAAACCTATGGCGGCATGATGAATGCCATTGGTCTTCAAAATCCGGGGATGGATCTGTTCTGTGAAAGAGATATTCCGTTTTTGAAACAGTATGATACAAAGATTATCGTGAATGTCTGCGGTCATGCACCGGAAGAATATTTTGCGGTAGTAGAGCGCCTTGCAGATGAGCCGATTGATATGATGGAGATTAATATCTCCTGTCCAAATGTCAACGCTGGTTTTCTTGCGTTTGGACAGGATCCAAAGCAGGTGGAAAAACTGACGGCAGAGATAAAAAAACGTGCAAGGCAGCCGGTTATCATGAAACTGACACCGAATGTAACAGATATTACTGAAATTGCAAAGGCTGCAGAAGCAGGTGGAGCAGATGCGGTATCTCTGATCAATACGCTGACCGGTATGAAGATTGATGTCAATCGCCGGACTTTTGCGATTGCGAATAAGACAGCCGGCGTATCCGGACCTGCCATTCACCCAATTGCGGTCCGTATGGTGTATCAGGTGGCAAAAGCAGTGCAGATTCCAATCATCGGTATGGGTGGAATCGCAAGTGTGGAAGATGCCATTGAAATGATACTTGCGGGAGCAAATGCAGTGGCTGTGGGAACAGCGAATTTCCATAACCCGCAAATTACCACGGAGATTGTGGATGGAATAGAATCTTACATGAAGAAATACGGATTTCAGACAGTAAGCGATATGGTTGGCATAGTATAAGAACCTGTAAATTGGGTGAAACTATCCTTCAAAAGGAGGATAGTAACTATGTATCAGTATTTACCAATCACAGATGTATACGCAAGAGAAATTTTGGATTCACGCGGAAATCCGACTATAGAAGTGGAAGTGCTGGCAGGAGAAAAAATATACGGAAGGGCGAGTGCTCC
>CAZXQK010000117.1:0-4605 GCA_964642785.1 uncultured Faecalimonas sp. | reverse complement strand
CCCATACCATAAAGCAGCGACTGACGATTTTCACTGTCATTGACTGCTTTTAAAGTCACATCTTCTGCCATCATTTTTGCAAGAGCCTGAGAAACTTTGTCTTCATCACCTTTTGTTTTTACTACATATTTCATATATGTATACGGTACGGAATACTCTGTCTTCCCGAACATAACCTGTGTGTTTTTTGTAGAAAGACTGTCACCCGTCTTCACGTCAGACAGTTTTGCAACAGCTCCAATATCTCCTGCATGGAGTTCAGACACTTCTACCGGTTTATTTCCAATCATGGTATACAATTTACCCAGTTTTTCTTCCGCATCTGTTGTGGTGTTGTAAAGCACATCATCACCTTTTAACACACCGGAGCAAACCTTAACAAACGAATATTTACCGATAAACGGATCAACCATGGTTTTAAATACGTATGCACTCTTTGATTTGGAGAAATCGTAATTTGCTTCAAAAATCTCATTAGTCTTACGGTTAATACCTGCACAGTTTTTCTTATCCGGACTTGGGAAGAAACGTACAATATCAGACAGCAGGTTTGCAACACCCTGTGCTTCGATATTCGAGCCCATCGCCACCGGAACAATACTTCCGTCTGTTACGGACATACGCATTGCCGCACGAATTTCTTCTACGGAAAATTCTTCACCTGCAAAATACCGGTCCATAAAATCTTCACTGGTTTCCGCAACCGCTTCCATCAATGCATCCCGGCAAATCTGTAAGTTCGGAAGACAGTAATCCGGAATATCGCATTCTTCTCTCTGTCCCACGCCGGTGTATCTTCTTCCTGCATTCTTGATAACGTTGACATAACCTACTAATTTCTCATTTTCACGAATCGGCTGGAAATGCGGTGCGATCTTCTTTCCGTATTTCGCTGTCAGATCTTCCACTACCTGACGGAACGATGCATCATCTACGTCCATCTCTGTTACATATACCATTCTTGGTAATTTGTACTTATCACAAAGTTCCCATGCTTTCTCCGTTCCGACTTCCACTCCTGCTTTACCGGAAACAACGATAACCGCTGCATCTGCCGCACTGACTGCTTCTTCCACTTCACCCACGAAGTCAAAATACCCTGGAGTGTCAAGCACATTGATTTTTGCTTTTTCCCACTCAATCGGTACTAAACTGGTACTAATCGAAAATTCACGTTTCTGCTCCTCTTTATCGAAATCGCTTACCGTATTATGGTCCGCTATCTTTCCCATCCTGTTTGTCGCACCGGATACATACAGCATCGCTTCAACTAAACTAGTCTTTCCGCTGCCTCCATGTCCTAATAGTACTACGTTTCTAATTTCGTCCGTTCTGTAAACTTTCATAACTTTTCTACTGCCTCCTTGATTTGTAGTATCATATGTTGATATTTTACTAAAGTATTTTGATTTTTTCAACCTTTTTATGATTTTTATACAACTTTTTCTTTTGAGTTGTCAGAATTTTCAAATACTTTCTCGCTTTAAAGCACCAAAGTGTTGACTTTTAAACAGTGTAGTAGTAAAATTGACATGCGAAAATATCAGATTTTAGGAGGATTTCCACTTATGATACCAAGAAAAAAAATCGGTTTTGTAGGGCTCGGACTCATCGGTGGTTCTATTGCCAAAGCCATCCGCCAATACTATCCGGACTATGAAATCGTTGCATTTGATAAAAATAAAGAAACTCTGGCACTCGCCACACAGGAATCTGTCATTGACGTTGCCTGTACAACCATCGACGATAATTTCGACAACTGTCGTTATATTTTCCTGTGTGCACCCGTTTCTTACAACACCGCATATTTAAAGCAATTGAAGCCTCACATCGATGAGCACTGCATTCTAACCGATGTGGGCAGCGTAAAATCTTCCATTCATAAAGAAATAATTACACTGGACATGGAAGCAAATTTTATCGGCGGTCACCCGATGGCGGGTTCAGAAAAATCCGGTTTTGTCAATTCCAAAGCAATGCTGATAGAGAACGCTTACTATATCATCACTCCGACGCAAAAAGTTGATAAACAAAAACTGGAAGCCTATACCTGCTTTGTGGAATCACTCAAAGCATTGCCTGTCGTGTTGGGATATGAGGAGCACGATTACATCACAGGTACCATCAGTCATTTACCGCACATCATCGCTTCTGCACTGGTTAATTTTGTCAAAGACAACGACGGAAAAGAGGAATGGATGAAACAGCTGGCTGCCGGTGGCTTTAAAGATATCACACGGATTGCCTCCTCCTCCCCGACCATGTGGCAGCATATCTGTCTCAAGAACAAAGACAACATTGTGACGATTTTGGACGAATATATCAAGGCATTAGAAGAAACGAAAAAATCTATTGCATTGAGTGATGAATGCAGTCTTTATAACTTTTTTGAATCTTCAAAGAATTATCGCAATTCGATTCCGGGAGGTTCTTCAGGTCCAATCAAGCGCATGTTTGCCGTATACTGTGATATCATAGATGAAACAGGAGGTATCGCAGCCATTGCTACCATACTCGCTGCTAACAACATCAACCTGAAGAATATCGGTATCATTCATAACCGGGAATTCGAAGAAGGTGTTCTTCGCATTGAATTTTATGATGAAGCCGCTTCTAAAAAAGCAGCAGATCTGTTACAAAAATATCGTTACGTCGTATACGAAAGATAAAAAAACAGCATTTCTTTCACCTGTTTGAAAGAAATGCTGTTTTTTAAATTCATAAAACTTCCACTGCCTCACATAAATATTGATTTTTCACTTCGTAGAATTTTTCTTCTTCTACCATTTCTGCAAGTTTCGGGTCAATCGGCATTTTCCCAAGTACCTTTAAACCTAACTCATCAGCAATCTCATCAATGTGACTTTCTCCGAATACTTTGATTTCTGTTCCACAGTCCGGACACTTCAGATAACTGTAGTTTTCCACAATTCCAAGCACCGGAATGTTCATGGCTTCCGCCATATGATAAGCTTTCTTCACAATCATGGAAACCAGATCCTGTGGTGACGTTACGATTACAACTCCGTCGACCGGCAAGGATTGGAATACGGTAAGTGGAACATCTCCCGTTCCCGGAGGCATATCAATAAAGAGATAATCTAAATCTCCCCAAAGCACTTCATTCCAAAACTGTGTTACCACTCCCGCAATCACCGGACCTCTCCAGATAACCGGAGTATCCTCACTGTCCAATAACAGATTGACCGACATAATTCTTGTCTCGTCCTGCGCAATACAAGGAAACATTCCCTCGTCCGCACCCATTGCATGGTCATGGACTCCATACATTTTCGGAATGGACGGTCCCGTAATATCAGCATCAAGGATTCCTACAGAATGTCCCCGTTCTCTCATCAGTCTGGCAAGAGAAGCCGTCACCATAGACTTTCCTACACCGCCTTTTCCACTGATCACTCCAATGACTTTCTTTACATTTGTATATTGGTTGGCAGGCACTTTCATATCTGCCTGTCTGCTCGGGCAGGAACCGGCCTGTGCACAGTTAGAACAGCTTTCTGCCGAGCAGCCTTCTTTCTTTTCTTGTTCTGACATATCTTCACTCCTGTTCTTCCACTACTGCGATTACTTCTACTTCACAAAGCACATTTTTCGGCAATGTTTTTACAGCCACACAGCTTCTTGCCGGTTTTGACACAAAGTATTTCGCATACACCCCATTAAACGCTGCAAAATCTCCCATGTCTGCCAAAAAGCAAGTGGTCTTGATGACGTGTTCGAAATCTGTTCCGGCTGCCTTTAATACCTCGCCAAGATTCCTGCACACCTGCTCTGCCTGTGCCTCGATCGTAACCGCTTCAACGGAATCCGTTGCCGGGTTTATCGGAATCTGTCCTGCCGAATACAGCAGTCCGCCATGTACATATCCTTGTGAGTATGGTCCCAACGCCTTTGGGGCTTTTTCTGTCGCTATAATTTTCATTTTACAAAACTCTCCTTATCTGATTCTCTCCGGAAATCCGACTTTCTTTTGCACCTTGCGCAAGGTTTTCATTGCATAGTAATTTGCTTTCTCCGCATTATTCTTAATCACGCTGTCAATATAAGCCTTGTCTTTTTCCAGTCTTGCCACTTCGTCCTGTAATGGTTTCAATACCGATGCAACGGATTCTCCAACTGCAAGTTTGAACTCTCCATAGCCATGTCCTTCAAATTCTTTCACAACCTCTTGTGGTGTCTTGTTCGTGCAGGCACTGTAAATGTCAATCAGATTCTTTACTCCCGGCTGTTCGTCACGATACAAAATCTGTGCCTCGGAATCCGTTACTGCACGTTTACATTTTCGGATAATTGTATCCGGATCATCCATCAGATAAATACTTGCGTTCGGATTCTCATCGGATTTAGACATCTTTTTTGTCGGATCCTGAAGGCTCATGATCTTCGCTCCTACTTTTCCCACATAGGCTTCCGGTATGGTAAATACATCTCCGTAAATACTGTTAAACCGCTGTGCGATGTCTCTGGTAATCTCCAGATGCTGCATCTGGTCAATCCCAACCGGAACCACATCTGCCTGGAACAGCAAAATATCTGCTGCCATCAGTACCGGATAGGTAAACAGCCCTGCATTGATATTATCTG
>CAZXQK010000116.1:0-4634 GCA_964642785.1 uncultured Faecalimonas sp. | reverse complement strand
ACTGCACGAAGGTAGACCGTTCGGCAGCTTATGCGGCACGTTATGCGGCAAAGAATATCGTTGCGGCAGGACTTGCTGATAAATGTGAAATTCAGCTGTCTTATGCAATCGGTGTTGCACAGCCGACCTCTGTGATGATTGATACATTTGGAACAGGGAAACTGTCAGAAGATAAATTAGTGGACATCGTAAGAGAGAACTTTGATTTAAGACCGGCAGGCATTATCAAGATGCTAGACTTACGCCGACCAATCTACAAACAAACGGCTTCATATGGTCACTTTGGACGTGATGATCTGGATCTTCCGTGGGAGAAAACAGATAAGGCAGAAGTTTTGAAAGCATATTTATAATTTGTAAAACAGAATAAATAAGACAGAGTATTAGGCAGACAGGCTTTTTACTCTGTTTTTGTTTGGATATAAGTTCAAAAACAAATCCCCAAACTCTGAAAAGCAGGGGATTTTTTCACAAGATCATCGCAGAGTTTCTCACTCTGTACACTTCATTTATATCAATTTTTTTCCAATTTTTCAAGATGGTTTAAACATAATTATGATATTTGTCAATAACTTGGATATTTATTGTCGGATTTTGTAAGATTTTCATAAAATTTTTCATAGATTTTATCTTTATCAGCCGTCAAAATTTTAGTCAGATACAAATTCATACCGAGGAGGATAAAGTGATGAGTAAAAAAGGCGAAAACATTTACAAAAGAAAGGACGGGCGATGGGAAGCAAGGTACATAAAGGCATACAAAGTAGATGGCAAGGCGAAATACGGATATTGTTACGGAAAAACTTATCGCGAGGCGAAGAGCAAGGTAAGTATTGCAAAAGCCAATTGCCCTGAACAAACATTTTCCAACACAAAAGAACAACAAAAAAACATCGAGCATATTTGCGATGAATGGCTACAGCTCAAACGCTGTAATGTCAAAACATCCACTTATGTCAAATATGCGTCCATGATCAAAAAACACATAAAACCGACTCTCGGCAAGTATATGACCGGAGCAATGACATCGTTACATGTTGAACAATTTGCGTATGACCTGATGCATCGGGATATGCTTGCGGCAAAAACCGTCAAAGATATTCTGACAGTACTGCACTCTGTTCTCTCCTATGGAGAAAAGCATTATCATTTTCCGAATCATGTTGAAATCATATATCCTAAAATAGAAAAGAAGGAAATGCGTGTTCTTACACGTAGCGAACAGAAACAGTTTATGCAATATCTTCTGCAGGATATGGATCTTTGTAAATTTGGAACATTGTTTGCACTTTTGACAGGTCTTCGGCTGGGTGAAATCTGTGCATTGAGATGGCAGGATATTTCATTGGAAGAACAGGTGGTGTCTGTCAGATCTACCATGCAGAGAATCAAAAATCCTGATATCGGGCAGGGGAAAAAAACACAGATCATCATCAGTGCACCTAAAAGTTCCACGTCCGCCAGAATGATTCCTCTGTCACCTCTTGCACAGGAATTATGTACCCGTTTTTCCGAGGAACAGGAAGCTTATGTTCTGACAGGGAAAACCGATCGCTATATCGAGCCGCGTATACTTCAATATCGGATGAAATGCTATGCGACGGAATGTGATCTGCAAGGTGTGCATTTTCATACACTTCGGCATAGCTTTGCGACACGCTGTGTTGAAGTTGGCTTTGAAATCAAATCTTTGTCTGAAATTTTAGGACATGCAAGTCCAAAGATTACCTTGGAGCGTTATGTTCATTCATCACTGGAGTTGAAACGTGAAAATATGAAGAAACTTTCAGTACTTGGTTATTGACGGTATCAGCGTCAAGTTTCACCGTCACAATACACATATCCATGAATTATGCAGGATAAAACCACTTTTCGCAGAGTGAGAAACTCTGCGAAATTTGTCGGTTTGTTATCAATATGAAGAAACAGTTCCGAAAAGAAAGAGGTACAAGACAATGGATAAGGAGAAAACATCTGTAAGACACAGGATATTGACAGTGATAGGAACGATTTTATGTATAATTCTGATTCCTGTTTTGATCGTCAATATGACATTGATCGCAAAAAGTTATATGAAGAAGGATGAAGTGCCAAGTATCGGCGGAACATTTCCGTTGATTGTTCTTACAGATTCCATGCAGCCGGAGATTAAAAGCGGCGACCTGATCATCTGTCATGTGACGGATGCAGAAGAAATTGAGGTAAATGATATTATCTCTTTCTTTGATCCGGAAGGGAACGGTACGAGTATCGTCACTCACCGGGTTGTGGAGATCCTGCAGGAAAATGGGGAAATATTCTTCCGTACACGAGGTGATAACAATAATACTGATGATAAGGAACTGGTTCCAGAAGGCAATCTGGTCGGTGTTTATAAGACAAGGATAGCCGGTGTAGGTCATGTAGCCATGTTCATGCAGTCGACGACAGGACTGATCGTCTGTGTCGTTCTGCCGATACTTCTGCTGGTTGGATATGATATTATCCGCAGACGTATTTATGAAAAGAACAGAAATGAAGATACGGAAGCTCTGCTTGCTGAATTGGAAAGACTGCGTGCAGAGAAGACTGAAAAGGAATCACAGGATCGTATGGATAAAGATACGACTCAATCTTAGGTATATTCTTCCCGTGGATGCCACGCCGGGGGATGATATATAAACTATCTTTCCTGAAAAGGGGAAGAATATGAAACAGGCGAAAAGCCAAATATATTATGAAAGGAGTTTTTCTATCATGAAGAAAAACAGAATGATGAGAGTTGCTTCCACTCTGCTGGTTGCAGTTCTTCTGTCGACCTGTGCTGTAAGCGGCACATTTGCGAAATATGTAACTTCTGCATCCGGAAGTGATACGGCTCGTGTTGCAAAATGGGGTGTTGAAGTAGGCGGAATGGAATCCGGATTGTTTAATGAAACGTATGCGAAGGACGATGAAACAACATTTGAAAATACGGTTGTTTCAACAGACCAGGTTGTTGCACCAGGAACAAAGAATGATGAAGGTGTTAAATTTTCTCTGACCGGCATACCGGAAGTGGCTGTAAACGTTGCATTTGAGGTTAAAGGAACAGAAAACGCTGAGATTCAAGATGTATGTCTGAAAAAAGGCGTATATAAAGATTATACAAAGGATGTTGGTTCAGAAGAAAAGTTTACAGTGGATGCTGATTATTATCCGGTTGAATTTACATTAAAAGATGACAAAACAGTATTAGCAACAGGTAATCTTAAGGCAATTCAGTCATATTTGACTGGTCTGAACAAGCAGTATGAAGCAGGTACAGATTTGTCTAAAATATGCGAAAAAGAAAACATCACAGGTTGCACAGGTGAATACACTTTAACATGGGCATGGGCATTTGAAGGAAATAATCAGGCAGATACCCTGCTTGGAAACGTTGCAGCTGGAGAAGTGAGTGAAGGTGCAAATGTAAATATTGATTTTAAAATCGTTATTACGGTAACACAGATTGATTAATCTACGTGATGATATATCAGAATCTGTTCTGCCCTCACGTGGCGGGGCAGGACAGATTTTCTGAAATTATGAATGGATGAAAGATGATTTTGTCCATTGATAAGTTCAGAAAGATGGATTACATACAATGGAGGTACAGACTTTGAGGACTGATTTGAATGACAAAAACAAAAAAGTATGGCTGATAGTAATAGTTCTTTCTTTGTGTGTTGTAATAAGTATCATTATTTTTACGAAAAGACTGGATTTTTTTTTCATGGATGATAGTGGAGCAATTTCACTGATACCGGAGGAGGAAGGTGGTCGTGAGAGCCTGAATTCAGATACCACGTTAAGCGGTGGGGATGGAACATCATCTACCGGTTCTACTCATCAAGGCATGATCACACATCCGGATTTTGAAGTATCCGACGAGCGACAAACGTGGAGCACGCAGACGGCAGTGGATATATTTCGCATGTCTTATGAAAATGGAGAACATGTGGTCACGGTAAAAAGTGATAGCGGTGATAAGGTGATCGCACCGGGAGTGGAGAACTCTTACATGTTCAAGTTGAAAAATACGGGAGATGTGGCATTGGATTATACGATGAAAATGTATGTCAGCATTTTGCCTGAAGATATTCAGATTCCGATCGATGCCAGAATCAGCCGTTATGACGGACGATGGATATCCGGTCAGGACGAGGGATTTCTTCCAATACTCTCACTGAATGAGATAAAGGATACGGCAACTCTTGGTTCCGGAAAATTTACCTATTATACGCTGGAATGGATGTGGCCGTTTGAAAACGGGCAGGATGATTTTGATACCATGCTGGGAAATCTTGCGGCACAGGAAGATTTGACGGTCACTGTCTGTATCGAGACGACAGCATTGGAAAGTGGTGATCCGGGAAATGCCGGTGGAATCATGACCCCGAAGACGGGAGATTCCGCGCAGGTGATCTTGTGGATCGTTCTTTTGATTGTGGCAGGAGTACTGGTCTTACTGTTCCTGTGTAAAAAAATACGGTTTTCTTTCAAAAAAATGAAAGGCGGAGTTCGCCTTTTGATTCTGACGCTTTGCGGTCTGATGTTGGGAATCAAAGTATACCTTGCAAACGCAAACAGTCTGGTTGGAAATCGGCTTCCGATGCCATTTGGCGATGGGA